>CAMYNZ010000183.1:0-7540 GCA_947259865.1 uncultured Desulfobacterales bacterium
AAGCTTAATGGTCTTTTGAAAGGCCGCTTCGGCTTTTTCGTAGTATTTTTGAGCCGCATAGGTCTGTCCCATCAAATAACTGGCAATTGCATCTTCAGGGTTTTTTCGAATACGTTTTTGGCAGGTTGAGATCGCCAGCTCGAATTTTTTTTCAAGTATATATCGCCGAATGAGATTGGTGACAATTACATCTGAATCTGGATTTATTCGATGGCCGCGTTCCAGAACCGCCACAGCTTCTTTCCCATTATTTTCATTGGCATACAGACCGCTTAATTTATTGTATCCAACAACGCTGAAGGGAAACTGCTCGATGATGCTTTCATATTCCAGCCTGGCACGACTCAGGTCTTTCATTAAGAAATAAACATCTCCCAGTTCGGTGCGAGCTTTGATATTGTCCGGGTCGCTTGCCAAAAGGGTGAGTAGTTGGGCGGCTGCGGGTTCATAATCCTTTTTCCTCACATAAACTTTCGCCAATTTTCTGCGCACTTTCCTCGAATCCGGATGGATTTGCAGTGCTCTGTGCAACGTATCGGCCGCAAGTTCGAATTCCTGGCTGATGATATGGGCTTCGGCCAATCGAAGATAACCTTCTATGTTTTCAGGCTTTTCGTTGACGACAGTCCTGAATTCGGAGACAGCGTTAACGCCTTCGCCCTTGATGAGAAATATGGTCCCGCGTATAAAATGGCCATCGACGCTCAAAGGATTTTCGGCCAGAACTTCCTGGACATATTTTTCGGCTGATCCCAAATCTCCTCTGAATAGGTAAATTTTAGCGAGCGCGTTTTTGACCAGGATAATACCCGGATTGGACGGATCCTTCTGCAGTGATAGGCTTTTAGTAAGGGTAGTGGTTGCCTTTTTGATTTGGTTGGTGTTCAAATAAAGCTCTCCGAGCTGGAGGCGGAGTTTAAAACTCTCTTTATTAACGGCGATCCCTTTTTTCAACGATTGCTCTGCATCATCAAAGGCTTTGTTGGCAATGTAAAATCGGGCCACCCGGATCATGTTATCCTCATTCAGGGGGTCTTCCGCAACGAGTTGGGCGAGGGCAGCCCGGGCTTTGCTTTTCAGATCTGCCCGCCAAAATAATTTAGCTAAATTTAATTTGTGAAATGGATTATCCGGCTCTAAATCAATGACCCGCTGTAGCGCTGAAACGGCATTTTCGTATCGACCGTCTTTGGCATAGAATACGCCGAGACGGGTGTGAAGTCTGGTCGATGATGGATTGGCCTTGATGCCGTTCAACAGGGTCTGTTCCGTATTTTGCCAATCATGTTCCTGGGAAAATATTGAAGCCAGCATTAGATACAGGTCTGGATCGCTGGCCCCATTCGCCAGTAAATTTAAGAGAAGCGCCCGGGAATCCGTAATTTTTTTTTCTGCTAATAAAACCGCTGCCTTCAAAAGCAATCCACGCGGATCCTTGGGATCCTGGGTCAAAATCAGCTCGACTTTTTCAGCGGCACGTGCGACGGCATTGCCGGCCAGGAACAGTTGCGCCAGTTGTTGTTGCGAACCCAGATGCCGGGGATCAAGATCTACCGCCTTGGAAAAATATTTGTATGCTCTTTTGACATCTCGTTCTTTTACAGCCACCAGACCGAGGTAATAATACGCATCCAGAAACTTGGGATCGATCTGGAGGGCGTTTTTTAGCTCCAAGCGTGCCTTCAGGTAATCTCCCGTCTCATAAAAAGCCTTGCCTTTATCAAAGTACTTTAGCTTTTTTTGCTCGGGTCCACCGCAGCTCAGTATCAAAACGGCTAGCAACAGGATAAGCCCAGATATACTTAATTGCCTGATATATTGACATATTTTTTTCTTGAACAATGAGTCGCGCATAAAAATTTTATATTTTCAGCAGGTTGTGAAATTAATCGGATGTGGTTTATATTGATACTTACTTATCAAGCGTTAATAACAATACCTGAGTTTAGCAATAAAATAAAGATCTTTGCCTGTAAATGTCACCGAATTCTGGAACTATCGGTCATAGATTCAGGCCGAAATGTTAGGGCATATTTATGTAACTGACGGGATAATCTTGGTCGTGTAAAAAAAAGAATCTTGAGGAAATCGGGATTATCAAATCTTGGGGGCAAGAAAACAGTACGAAGATTAAATCAGTCCTCGTACCCAAACCGTCAGCAGGGCTGAGATGATTGTCAAGCTGAAACCGTGCAGTTCGCCTCTGAGTTCACCAACCAATACCTCGTAACTGAAGAGCATTGCGATAATCTTGGCTGCAAATAATCCCATTTGATAGCTTTGTATCTGGGCATCCGGCAGGTTGGGAACAATCAGGGCTATGAAAAGTATTAAAAAATCCGTGGGAGTCGTTTTAAAGCCGTTCTGTCTGCGGGTAAGTTTGAGCATCCAAATTACAAAAAACACCAGAAAAAGAAAAGAAAGGTTGTAAATCCTCACAAATTCGTAGCTCAACCAGGGAACCATTTTTACATGACTCTGGTAAACGAGCAAGGGGACCAGAAAATACATTGCCAGCTTCAGTGTTATTTCCATCCATTCAGCTTTAAAAAGCATTATGAGTAAAATGAAACAGGCCAGACCAAAGCTCATGATGTGGAATGGGGTCGGAATCGTTGCCGGCAGCAAGCAGGTAAAAAGTAAAATGGACGGGAGGCCCATCAAAACCGTCCAATAGGAAATTTTAATAAAGATCGTTTTCTCTCTCAAGACCGTGAGTTTGCCGCTGAAAACACCTTCTAATATATCATGACGGTTAAATCGCCAGCCGGTTCGGGCCGCATAGGATAACCATGACAGGATAGCAGTGGCAAAAACCAGGTAGAAAATAAATAGAAACCATTCCGAATAAAATCTAAAAATAAATGCTGCTGTTACCAGGAAAGCTTGCAATATATAAATCGTAAAAACGGCTTCACTGTGAAACAGGCCAATATTTATTAGCTTGTGGTGCAGATGATTTTTGTCTGCCACAAAAGGCGATCGTCCCTTGGCCAACCGTTGCAGCATAACGACAAAGGTATCCAGAACAGGAATTCCAAACAAAAACAAAGGGAATAACGGGCTGACAGGATTTTTTCCCTGGGTGAGGCTCAGGGATAACGTTATGGCCAGAAAGCCCAGTAGCAGACTGCCGGCATCACCCATGAAAACGACAGCCGGATGGGTATTAAATCGCAGAAAAGCAAATATGGCCCCGATGACTGCCACAGAAAATACGGCGATCACCAGGTTGCCGCTCTGATAGGCCAGCAAACCGATACAAATAAAGCATAGCAGAGAGATCCCGCCGGCCAAACCATCCAGACCGTCAGACAGATTCATGGCATTGGTAACTCCCACAATGACTATGAGCGTGAGCGGAATAGAGAAATAGTCCGCAATCAGCGTACCGTTCGGCAGCAGAGTTCCCAGAAATTTTATTTTTAATCCGCCAAAAATTATTACGATCAGGGACGCCAATATTTGTCCTGCAAATTTAGACTTATAACTCAGATTTTGGCGATCGTCGATGAACCCGCACAAGACAATAACCGTTGAACCGATCAAAAGGGACTGTATAAATCTCCCATTGGGTACCCAAAAGAAAACCGGCAAAAGCACTCCCACAGCCATTGCCAGACCGCCGATTTTTGGTTTTGGATGGGTGTGCATGGATCTTCCGTTGGGTACATCGACTGCATGAAGCCAGACCGCATAATTCTTAAAAATCGGAATCAGGGTCATGGTAATGAACAAAGATAGCAATAAAGTGGTTAATAAAATCATATTCTTAATATAAATGCTTAAAAATAATCTATTTTCTGTTAGGTATCCGTTAGAGACAGTTTTACGAAAATGTTTACACATTGTAATGCAATAAATATACCAGCAAATAGTAAATTAAAATACCAATGAATTACAATTAGTTATAAGGATGGGTCATTGGAAGGCATGACAAATATTGTCAAAATATGACAATATTTGAAGGAGAAAGACGGTTATCGTCGTATATTGTTGATAACAGCCTCAACTACATCATTTATTGTAGGTCCTAATTGATGGCAAAAGGGGGCAGATAATAAAAAAAGCGGGTATTTTTGATCAATCATCACTGTTTATAAAATAAATCGTGAATAACCATCTTTAAAATTAGTAAATAAAGTAAGCGGCTATCAATTTTTTGTATTCACGTACAATCCTATGCCGAGATTCTCTTATCATCCACCAGGGCTTGCCGGATGAATGTTTGGTCTGCACCGGTTGATAAAAAAACTGGGGAGCAGATTTTTGGCCGGCATTTTCAAAGGCCATCTTGGCGCGGCGCATATGGTAGTCCGAACTGACAATAATTGCTGTTTTTATTTTAAACTGTATCATAATACTTAACGTTTTTTGGGCTTCGATGTAGGTGCCTCCATACCGGTTCAATAGTTGCCGATCTTGCTGATCATAGGTTCCGATAATTACGCTGGATTCAGGAATAGCTGGAATTATGTTGTAGTGATGCAATACCCACGACCATTTGAAGCTTGGATGCCGGGTCGGCAGGATGATATATCGGACCCTTCCCTGATGATAGTAGGCGGCTCCTCTGAGTACTCTCATCCGGTCTTCATAGGGTGAACCGGCCAATATAACCACCGCGTCAACATTGTGGGGAATATTTTTATCGGCAATGCGTAAAAACTTTTCGCCTGCGAACATGAATAGCAGGACGAGACCTGTCAATACACCCAAGGATATTCCGACAATTATACCGATTGACTTTTTCACATTATCTGGGACCTGTTATTTGATTTTCGGATAAAAATTTAAGAAGCGTATCCATCATATCCCTTACAAACTGATCCAACCTCTTTTCCGCCACAGCCATATTTTCATCCGGACCCAGCGGTGTAATGGGTCGAATGAAAAGATCGTGAGTATTATCGCTGCGTAATGCGTGCAATGTCAGGTGCAACCGGTTGATATTTACATCCGCAGAAACCTGGGATTTAGTTTGAAACCAATAAAATACCAGTTGTCTGTATCCCATTTTTTCAATGAGCATTTTGCGTACCACTATGGCATTGAATCCCGCAACATCTGTTATTTTGTGGTTTGCACTGGCGAGTGTTTTCCAGCCGATGGAGGGCAGGCAGACATTTGGACTGTGGAAAAAATTTTCACTCTCTGTGAAAGGTGATCCACGATAACCGATGTACAGCGATACCAATTTACCGTTTAAGGATCTGTAAATGCCGTTGAAAGCGTCTTCTGCGCCGGACAGCGCAATGATCCTGGCCTCTATGTCTTCCGGGCGACCCTTCCATTGATTGAATTGTAAGGGAAAATTCGTGAGGCCTTTGTTAATTATCAATGGCGGCAGGGAGGCGGCAGCATATCCCAGGATGCCGGCTAAAATAAGAAATATCGAAGAAACCACTATCGAAATTTGGCTTTTCGCCGGCATTTTAAGCAAGGAATCACGGATAGCGTTTATCTGTGTTTTTGTTCGGGTGGGTTTGTGGCGCTGGATAAAACTGAGGATATGGTAAAATAAAAACAACAACATCAGGGCAAAAAGAAACAACAGCCAACCGGAAAAACCGTGAAAAAAGCCATCAGCCAGCTGTACACTGAATTTTTGAGCCAGAAAACCCGTGCCACCGATTCTCAAAGCGTTAGTTAAAATAGCAATAGGGATTGTAGCTACAACCAGGAGCGCTTGTTTCCAGCGGGATTTTTCGAAAAAATAAACGAATATAACACCCAATGCCAGCAGCGGTAGGATATACCGAAGACCGCTGCAAGCATCTGCAACCTGCAACTGTGTGACTCCAAGATCGATTATATTTCCTTCGACATAAACGGATACACCCAGCAACCGGAGAATTAATTCACCCAATTTGGTTGATACCACTTTCAAGGGTACACCGATTTTAGTCTGAATCAAGGTCGGTAATGGAATCATAAATATCAAGAGCGACAATGGAAATGCCAGAATTTTGAAAATTTCCTTACCGAAGCAAAACAGACAAATTGATAGGATCATCAAGGGCAGGGCCGGTCGAACGGCAGATGGACTTGAGCCCAGTATTCCATAGATACTGATTATTAAAAAAATAAAAAAGAATACACCGCCAAGCCAGGAGGTAGAAACCGGTGTGGACGCGATTAAACGTCTTTTGTTCCAGATAATAAATGCGGTTATCAAAGGAATGGAAAGGGCATAAGAATAGTCACCGTCCTGCAGCCACAAACCGAACAACCCCCTTATTGTTTGAGCATAACACAATAAAAATGCGAGCGCCAAAAAAGCCAATCCAAAGTACTTATTGGATAGGGCTAATATTGTTTTGTTAGTTGTCATAACACTTTAGGGTTATTAAAATTAATTTTGTTATCCAGTAGTTTGAAATAGAGTTGCTCTGTTTTTTCCGTGGTGCCATTCCAGTCAAACTTAGATATAATTCTTCGTTTAGCTTCTTTGCCAATTAATGTAAGTCTTTGCTGCGATTGCATCAAGTTTGAGACCGTAAAAATAAAATTATCAATGCTGGTTTTTGGAACGATAAAGCCGCTAACGTCATTTTCAATGATCGAGCGAAAGGCCGGTATATCGGAGACAACGCAGCACTTGCCGTAGGCAATTGCTTCCAGAACTGTAAGCGGCAACCCTTCATCCAGCGAGGGCGCTAAAAACAGGCGACAATTGCTGAAAAGCTCGGCTTTTTCATTGCCGATGACCGACCCTGTAAAAATGATATTGGTAAAAGCAGCGGCTTTGTTTTTCAAATCGTTTAGATAGATTTCGGTCATAGCGTCTTGAGGTCCACCCGCTATAACCAGCTTAATGCGTTTATCAAGAACTTGTGCCAGTTCTAAAACCCACTCGGGCCGTTTAATCGGGTCAATGCGACCGAGGAATAATAAATAATCCTGGCCCTGGAGGCCATATTTTTTCCGAATGATATCGGGTTTATGGGGCTCGACCCGATCAAGACCGCTTGGCAGCAATACAGCGTTGCGACTGTATTCTTTTTTTATTTTTTCTTTGAGATGTTTGGCAACCGTTGTTACGCAGTGGGCATGTTTCATGCCGGTTTCGAAGGCTTTTTTTATAACCAGGCGGCCCAGACGGTTGTATTTCACATTATCCCAATTGGATTCCATAGCATGTGCGGTAGCGACGGTAATTTTTCCGGTCATTTTGACCATCGGAATAGTATAATATGATGCCAGCCCGTGAAAATGAACGATATCATAAACGTTTTTCATTATTGCCAAGCTGGCATTCAGGGCATTGGTCAAGGCATCGGTTGCCTGAAATCGTATTGATGATACGCGTTGGAGGTGTATCCCTCTGTATAGCGCCCCCCGGTATTGGGCACAGTACCATTTCGAACCAAAAACGGTTACATTATGACCGCGATCGACAAGTCTCGTCCCGATCTCTTCAATGTATTTTTCAATACCTCCCCATTTGGCCGGTATTCCTTTGCATCCTAAAAATGCAATTTTTATTTTTGGCTTTATCACCATGATCCAATTGTTTTTCCCGTTAAATCACTCTTGC
>CAMYNZ010000183.1:7596-11644 GCA_947259865.1 uncultured Desulfobacterales bacterium
CGGCTATCCCAATCAAATTGATAGTCATGCTTTCTTTGTATGGAAAGTTCCAAAATCTTTTTGGCATAAGACGGGTCACTGATGGTTCTCCTGATTTTTTGAGTCAATTCTTCAGGTGAAGAAACAGAAAAAAGCAGCTCATCTTCGACTAAAATTTCTCGAATTTCCGGAATTCTGCTTCCCATGCAGGCAATGTCACAGGACAACGCCTCCAATAACGCATTGGGAGAGCCTTCTTGTAGGCTCGGAAACACAAATAGGTCTGACGCCGCAATACTTTCCCAGGGTTTATCGTGCCATCCGGTGAATATGGTTTTGGCATTTACCCCCAGCTCTATGGAAAGCCTTTCGAGACGATCCCGTTCTCCGGTGTTCTTCAAGTCTTCGCCGATGATTATCAGACGGGTGTTATCGGATTCGAGCTTAGAAAAAGCCCGGATTAAAAGACCGATGTTTTTGACCCGGTTCAAAGGAGCAGCCGTAATAATTATGAAATGCTTATCAGTCAAACCGTAGCCCCGGCGTATGGTATTTTTTTGGGTTTGGTTAATACGATGCACGTGTTCTATGTTGTTGGGCAGCACGGTAATATTTAAATTATTATTTCGATTTAAAATGTTTTGCTTCAAACTTTTGCTGTTGGGAACAACCAAACACGACAATTTGAGCCCGATTCGCTCGAAAACGTAATTTAGAAAAAGATTATAAAAGGGTTTTTTCTCATAACGAGACTCTCGAATTATATCGGCCCTTAGAAACGTCACCATTCTGATGCGCAGCAAGATAACAGCAAGGCTGCAAACAAACGCATAGAAGGAAGAAAATGTGATAATCCGGTTAATACTGTTTTTTTTTGCGATCCAGAAGCAATAAAAAGGAGTTGAAAGGATAAAGAAAAACCAAAACAGAAAATTTTCTTTTTGGATGCAGGGAACCCAGAGGATGTGTTTGATAATATTGGGATGCTTTATCGGGAACTCTTCGACGGCGATGTAATGCACTATATGATTGCGATTGGCAAGAGCCAAGTATAGTTTATAGAGCCTACTATTGAAGCCTCCTTTTTTGTGTTTATAAAAGATCGATAAAAATATCATTTTCTATTTTTTATTTTGAGGAATCGATTGCCCCAGGCCAATCGAGGCGCCGGTAAACAGTGCCCACATTGATAGTATAAATACTCCGGAACTAATATTTGTCATATGAAATGATAGAAAAATAAAGAAATTGCTCATAGCCAGAATACCGTATTGTATATAGTCGGCTGGATGGGATATTTTGAGCAAGTCCATGAGCAGCCAAAATATTTTAAATAGAATAAAAAGGTAAAGCAAAAAGCCTATTATCCCGCATCCCATCAATATTTCCGCGAAATCGTTGTGTATGATTTTATTGCTCCCCAGATACATAGTCGATGATCCCAATCCCGATCCAAAAATCCGTTTAACCATCGAAGCTTTGTAAAAATAATAATCGAAAAAACTCATGAGCCCACCCACCCGGCCGGATCCGAGTTTTTCAACTTTTCCTTGAGCGTACTTGTCTCCAATTTCACTCCATCGGCTGGCATATTGGCTGTCCTCCAGCAAAACAAATGCGACAAAAATAATCAACACGGTGGTTGCTATTAAGAAAATACTTATAAAAAGGCTTTTGCCACCATATTTATAATTAAAAAAATTATATGAAAGAAAACCGACCAATAAGGCGATAGCCGGAGCCCTTACAAAAGTTAATGCGATTACGATAACCGAAATTATCATGAGTAAAAAGGATAAACTCCAACCGACACTGCCTCTTTTCAAGGTTCTGAGTGCCAGAACCGGAATAGCAATGGTGAGGTAGTATGCAAGTGTCTTTCCGGAGCTGAAACCGGCCCCATAAGATGCTACCCCGGTTTCGTAAATAAAACTGTCACCATAAAAACCCATCCGCGATAGAAAAAAAGAAAAAATGACGATTAATACCCCAATACTTGCAAATAATTGGATTTGATAAAGATCTTTTTCTTCTTTAAACAATTTTATGGATGCAAGCAGGATCAATAACCAGGTGGCGATTTTTAAAGACCACGACAGGCTCGCAAAACGGGTGGGTGAAAATGCAGATATAAAAATTGAGTACAGGATGAACACTACGATGGCGATTTCAAGCGCTGGGTTTTTGGAAGGATGAAACACAAAATCAAGGGTTGTCATAGATAGGACCAAAAACCCAAAAACCATTGAAGGATTTATTGTAAAACTGAATATTTCAAACTCCTGGCTTATAAGTTGACCAATAAGCGGATAAAGCAGAATCAAGGAATAATAATACAGTTTTCTATTAAAAATAAATAGAACAATAGGTATGAGAATTATCAAGAAAGAAAGAAATAAGAAGATATTTTCCATACTATTTTTACTCAGCTTGGATCAGTGTGACAACCCGATACAACTTTATTTAAGATATCCACCAGTAATTTTGTGGTTTGGCGCGATTCATATTCAGCAATATTTTTTTGATCAATCAAAAACGATGATTTATTTACATAAATATGATCATACATTTTGAGAATTTCACGAGCAATCTGAACCGGATTTTTTGGATCAACAATGACTCCCGAATGGGTTTTAGTCATTATTTGGCTTAAAGCGCCGATTTTCGACAAACAAATAATGGGCCGCCCAGCGTTGAGATAATCAAAAAATTTTGCAGGGATAAATATTTGATGGCCGGGAACGTGTGTATTGATCAGCAAAAGGGCACTCGCCTGTTTAAGAAGCGGGAATAATTGTTTTTGGGGAATCCGGGGCCTAAAGTTCACGATTGAGTGTATGCCCAAATTTTTGCTCATTTTCTCAAACTTGCTGGAATCGAAAACCCCATAGAATATAAACCTGGCATGGGTGGCAAAACTGTTACTGAGTGAAGCCGCCAGGGACAGGCCCCGAAATAACACTTCTGGATTTCTGGTGTGAAACAAATTTCCGGCATGAATAACCACAAAATGATTGTTAAAACAATTTTTGGGTTTTTGTTGCTTGCCACGCTCGAAGGAATTGGTAACGGTGTAACACTTACCGCAGGTCTTGAAAGAATTTAATCTCTCAATCTCGTAGCGGCGGAGTTCATCGGTTGCAAATACTATGGCGTCCGCCGATCGCAATACAAATTTTTCCAGCTGTTCATCAAACCAACGCCGGATAAATGAAACCGAACGAAAAGGATTAAAAGTCCAAGAATCACGAAAATCTACAATCAGTTTTTTTTTGAGTTTTCTTTTAATATAGCTGGCGCCAAGAAAGGTAGAAAATGGCGGACCGGATGCGTAAATTAGATCTATATTTTGCTTTTGCGAGATTTTCATACCTGCCCAAATCGCAGCAAATAACCAGGCAATGGCGCCATCTGGAAATGCCAATCGGTTCCAAAAACGCCATAGCAGGTGTTTTATGGATTTAATATTGGAAGATTTTAAGATGTCCGAATTTTTAAAAGGAAAGAACATGGGTATGCGGTAAATCTTGCATTTATCTGCCACCGTTTCCTCCAAACCGACATCATAGGAATGATAGACGCCATTGGAAGGCGCAAGGATAATGGGGTGCCACCCCATTTTATTCAAATGCTTGATGAATTTTACAGGGCGGAAAGCGCCGACATCGTTTGAGGGTGGAAATTTATAAAGAAGCATTAATATCTTTTTCATGACATGCAGTTAAAAAGATCAAAAATTATTTTTGTTCATTTTTGTTTACGCTCATTTAGGGTTATATATACCCATAGCGAGTAAGATAGTCTTGAAGGATATCGTTGAGCATAATTTTTTGCGCAGATGTAAATTCTTCTTTCCATTTATAGTTGGCACTATGGATAGATTTTTGCCCGATCATTTTTGAAAATTTTTTTGACATTTGAAGACCGCAAAAATGGGTGACCTCTTCAAATATCGTTTGAGGTGCGGCGCATAAGTCCTCATAGGTTATTTCCAGAAAATGGTCGCTATTTAAATAATCTCGTGCGATTCCGAGTGCTTGGTCTATGATTTTGCACTCCATGGCAGCCA
>CAMYNZ010000184.1 GCA_947259865.1 uncultured Desulfobacterales bacterium
GTGTTATTGATAGAAATGTCTAAAAAAGGTATAATTATCAGGTTTTCTTCCCATAAAATACCGGAGATGAAAACATTTTCAGGAAATTATAAATTTTAAGGGTCAGGAGCGCTGCATTGGCAAACGACAAGATTCTGGTAATTGAAGACAACCAGATGAATATGATGCTGATAAGGGATCTCCTCCAGCTGGAAGGCTGGCAGGTTTTGGGGGCCGTGGATGCTGAAGAAGGTATCCAAACGGCGAAAAAACAGCTGCCCGCGTTAATATTGATGGACATTCAACTTCCCGGAATGGACGGTTTGCGCGCCACTCGTATCATTAATGATGATCCGCAGTTAAAAACCATACCGGTGGTAGCCCTGACTTCTTATGCCATGCAGGGTGATATCGATAAAGCCAAGCAGGCCGGGTGCGTGGGCTATATAACAAAACCCATTGATACCAGAAATTTTGCACAGACGCTGGCACAATATGCAGCAGGCCGCGGCATTTAACCAACCTGCACGAAAGTGAAAAAGCCATGCCTAAGAAAAACAGAATATTGGTTGTGGATGACGAGCCGATGAACGTTGATTTGCTGGAGGCCATGCTCACGGATGGGAAATATGAGGTAATCAGTGCTGGCAATGGATCCGAGGCCCTGGAAAAAGCAACTGACTTATTCCCCGATTTAATCCTGTTGGATATCATGATGCCCGGCATGGACGGATATCAGGTGACCCGCAAATTAAAGGATGACCCCAGCACCCGTCATATCCCGATTGTTCTGGTAACTGCATTGAATGGTGTAGAAGATAAAATAAAAGGGCTGGAAGTGGGTGCCGATGATTTTTTAACCAAGCCTCTGGAGAAAGCCGAACTGCAGGCCCGCGTAAAATCATTGCTTAAGGTCAAAGCCTATCACGACCACATATTGAACTATCAAAAAGAACTTGAAGCGGAAGTCAAGCGCCGAACTAAAAAATTAGAAAGGGAGCTCGCTAAACGCAAAGAAACAGAGGCCCAGCTTATCCAGGCTCAAAAAATGGAGGCCATCGGTACCCTCGCAGGGGGTATCGCTCACGATTTCAACAATATCCTTTCTTCCATCATGGGATATACCGAACTGGCTCTCTACGAAATTGAGGATGAGACAGAACTTCACGAGTATCTGCAGGAGGTCCTGGTTGCCGGCGGTCGCGCCAAAGATCTGGTACAACAAATATTGACCTTCAGCAGACGATCAGAAAAGGTAATGAAACCGGTCCAGATCGAACCCATTTTGAAAGAGGTATTCAAGCTCCTCAGGGCATCATTACCGGCAACGATAGAAATGAACCAAAATATTAGCAGCAACTCGGTTGTGCTGGCTGACCTCACCCAGATCCATCAACTCATTATGAATCTGTGTACCAATGCGGCTCAAGCCATGGAGAAAGAAGGCGGCACGCTCGAAGTCAGTCTGGGCGAGGAGCAACTCGAAAAAGGTTTTACGGATCAACACACTGATATTAAACCCGGTAGCTATATGAAGTTGTCGGTCAGCGACACGGGTTGCGGCATGACACCGGATGTAATGGAGCGTATCTTTGATCCTTTCTTCACTACCAAAGAAAAGGGTAAAGGCACCGGTATAGGACTTTCAGCCGTTCATGGTATTGTCAAAAGTCACGGTGGGACAATAACAGTTTCCAGTGAACCGGGAAAGGGTTCCATATTCAAAGCCTTTTTGCCCATGATTGATAAAGAAGTGACAGCGGACGACGCGATTGAACAAACAATTCGCACCGGAAATGAAAGCATCCTATTCGTAGACGATGAACAGGCACTGGCGAACATGGGAAAATTAATGCTGGAGCATCTGGGATATAAAGTGGATGCCTGCACAGACAGCCTGGTAGCCCTTGAAAAATTCAAAGCCCAACCCGATAAATTCGATCTTGCAATATGCGACATGACCATGCCGAAAATGACCGGCAAGGACCTGGCGCTCGAATTAAGAGGAATCCGTTCCGATTTGCCAATCATTCTATGTACGGGTTACAATGCCAATATATCAGAACTCAGCGCCAAGAATATGGGCATTAATGCCTTTGTCCTGAAACCCATAGCGATGGGTAAAATCGGCAAAATCATACGCAAGGTAATAGACAAGAATTAATCATTTCAGTTCACCCCGCCCTATTTACAACACGGGTATTAACAAAAAGCTTCATCGCAAATTCCCTGTTAAGGCGACCATAATCCTTTGCCATGGAGACCCACCGGAAGGGGTCGGCCTATCTGTAATAGTTTTACAAATCAGAAATCAGGCGTACGTAGCGACGGTTCCTGCTAGGTTGGCTGGGAAGCCAGGCGGCTTGAAGGCAAGAAAGCTCAGTTGCTAATAATAACCGCTGAAAGCGGATTGGGTTTTCTGAATTTCTTTCAGAAACTGTGAAAGAATCCTAAAAATTTTGTTCACCCCGTTAAACACGGTGCGGCAAAAAGTTTAAAATGGATATAAATTACTTGCAATGCGTGTGTGCTCTATCCTATATGTGCGACTTAAATAATTGATCACATCATATTTTATTCGGAGATAGTCAGCCATGAAAAAATACACCCAGTGCGTTCATAGCGGCACCTATATAGATGAGAGGACCCGAGGAGTGAATAGCCCTATATTTACCTCATCTTCTTTCGGGTATCTGGACATACCTGAAAATGTCTATCCCCGCTACTTTAATACCCCGAATCAGACATCTGTTGTGCGCAAGTTGTGCGACCTGGAAAATGCCGAGGATGGTTTGCTTTTTAGCTCCGGTATGGCCGCGATCAGTACGGTGATATTCTCACTTCTGAGCAGTGGCGATCATATTGTTTTACAACGGGATATTTACGGAGGCACCCACCATTTCGTAACCGCCGAGTTTGACAGATTCGGTATTGCGTATACATTTGTTTCAAACCGAATTGAAGAATTCAAAGCAGCAGTAAGAAAAAACACCAGGGTTATCTACATCGAAACACCCTCCAACCCTCTGCTCCGTATTACCGACATCGAAGCGGTGGCTCAAATTGCCGGATCCAATAACATTGTGACTGTCATAGACGGCACATTCGCCACGCCCATCAACCAGAATCCGCTCGAACTCGGAGTCGATATAGTGGTGCACAGCGGGACGAAATATATCGGCGGGCATTCTGATATATGTTGCGGCGCTGTGCTGGCTTCGAAACATTTAACCCAAAAGATAAGATCTTCGGCAGCTAATTTCGGCGGCAGCTTAAATGCACTGACCTGTTATTTGATTGAAAGAAGCTTAAAGACCCTGGCTATCCGGGTGGAGAAACAAAACCAAAATGCACTATTCATCGCCCAAAAGTTGGAAAGAAATCCCCGAATCACAAAGGTACACTATCCGGGTTTAGAAAATCATGAGGGATTTGATATTGCCAGAAAACAAATGAGCGCGTTTGGCGGCATGCTCTCATTCGAATTGGATGAACAAAGCATAGACACCGATACATTTCTGCGAAACCTGCACCTGATAAAGCCCGCCCTCAGTCTTGGCGGCGTCGAGACGATTATTTGCTCACCGATCACCACGTCCCATGCCAAAATCAGTCCTGAAGAACGTTCGCAGCTTGGAATTACGGACGCACTCCTGAGGTTGTCGGTGGGCATCGAAGACTGCGATGATTTGCTGGCTGATATCGAGCAGGCATTATTGGTTTGATCTTTCTCACCGCAAAGGCGCAGAGAGCGCGGAGAGTTTTATTTTTTTGCTTTCCGCTGAGAGGACGGAAAGCAAAAGATCTCAGCCTTGCGGGGCGGGCTTATAATTCTAAAATAGAAGGTACATACTATTTTCGCATACATGTAATTTATGGCTGAGTGGTTTCCCTCTGCCGGTATACCTGTCCCGCTGACCAGCGGGATCAACGGCAGAGAGAAAAAATTCTATTCTCTGCGATCCTTGCCCGGTTAAATAGTTTGAGTTTAGCGTATTAAACGTTAGTTTTGAAAATCACAAAAAATGAAAACCGCTACGTTGGATTTACTAAAAAACTCAAACTAAGATTTGATCAACCCAGAAAGGTCTTCGTTGAGACAAAAAATTCAAAAGCCTATTACAGCCCGATTTTTAAAAAACTACTCAAATCTTATTTAACTGGGTAAACCTCGAGCGTAGCGGGCGGTGAACAAACAGATGCATACACTCAACACAGAACCGGACCCTAAAAACATTTTTGAGATAGCTTCTAGTCTGGTGCATCCTCCATAGTGAGTTCATGGTTAAGCTTGATACATCCGGTCACGCTTTGGGCGCCCGGGCATAAATGGATATAGTTTTCCAGGGCCTCGATAGCATCTTCCCTTTTTTCCGGGGGAAGTTTAAGCCAATAGCGCACGTCAATTTGCGTGATTTTGAGGACACCATCGACAGCCTCGATATCACCGGTGACGGTGGCCTTAAACCGATCTTGAAAAGTACGAATCTTTTGTCCGCCCAGAACCCGGGCATAAGTACCCATCATTCAACCGCCTACAGCACCGACGATGTGGTCCAATGTCGCCGCATGCTCCTCTTCGGGATCAATATTGTAAAAGTCCTTGATGCCGCCGTGAACACCATAATACACCGGTTCGCCAAAACCTTCAATTTGGGCCTTACGGGTCGGACCCTTTTCTCTGGTAATTGTAATCTGTGATTGGTGAACTACTTTTGACATGGTTCCCTCCTTGGCAGATAGATTTAATGAATAAAAAAAACCAGAAATATGTTTATAAGAAATCGATTTGATGAATCAGCAGAGATGCGTACACATCAGGTTCAAGATATTAGGTATGTTTCAATTGACATTCTAATATTTACTTAAAACTTAATACCTAAAACTTCTATTTTAGATCCAATTTTTCTTTGACAACTGACTACATACTACGGACGACTGACACTGAACGTTTCACACGATCCATATACAAAATACACAATTTCTCGATAAAGGCAATTGAAATGAAAAAAACAACTAAATCTTAAAGAGCATATCGTTGCTCATATGACAATAACACCCCACTAAATGGAAGCTCCTCCGGCCATATCTCCCGATTTTGGTCTATTCCGGTCTTCCAACAAGCGATCGTGAGATTCAAAACTGATTGATTTTTACGTTAAATTTTAGTATGTTGAAATGTCATTTCAGCTTTATTACCAGCTTGGGTTTTGTGCACAGTGCTTAACCGAAGACTGGAAATAACTGTGGTTTATGTCCTTATAATCTTGAACGGGGAACCCGGAACCTCTCAGTTCAGGTCGTAAATTATTTGTCTATCCTCATTCGTTCATGCCAACACGTAATTTTCAAATTCAACCCTAAAAAAAAGGTCCGGATAAATGGCTCTGTCAATTCTCCAAGATGCTTCAACAGTTTCTACGGATATCGAATTGAGTTATCGGCGTTATCTCGTCAGAGTGATCATGGTATTGTCCCTCCCGATAATTGTAGGTTTTACGGTTTATGATATTTTTATTCAAAGATATTTTCCTGCAGTGATATTATCTTCAATGTTTTTGGTCCTTTTATTCCTCAATTATCTGGTTAAAAAACCTGTACAAAAATCAAAAGAAGACCTCTACTATCGATACTTCTTTATATTCTTTTTTATGCTGCTTGGACTCTATTTGTCTTATACAATCGGCTACGAAGGCAAATTGAGCCGCATCCCCTGGGCCTATCTCTTTCCGGTGGTGGTTTTCTTTGCGCTCGGTGAAAAGAAAGCACTGCTGTGGGTAATTTTACTGGTCAGCGTCGTGGTATTTTTGGGAATACAATTTACATCGAAAGAACACCTCGTGGTTCAGGATTTAAAACTTCGCTTTTATATATCATTCAGCTTCATTGTAATTTTTTCATATTTATTCGAACGCCTGCGAAGAAAATACCAGTGGGACTTGATAGAAAACCAAAAAACATTAAAGGAATCCGAAGATCGTTATCGCGAGGCTTATAAAAATCTTAAAGATGAAATGAAAGAGCGCAAACACGCAGAAACGGCGATGCAGCAGAGTGAAAAACGCTTTCGAGAAATGGCCGAAAATATCCGTGAGGTATTCTGGTTGTTTGACCAGTCTGAACAGAAAGTCCTTTATTGCAGCCCCGCATATGAGGAAATCTGGGGGCGCTCGATCGAGGATCTGTACAACAGATATGAAGTGTGGGGCGAGAGTATCCATCCGGATGATTTAAAGTATGCTCAAGAATCCTTTGAAAAAATTATTGAAATGGGTGGCGGGGAACAAAGGGAATACCGCATCGTCCGACCGGATGGCTCAATCCGTTGGTTATCGGACAGAGGATTTCCCTTCAAAGACTAAGAGTGAAATGTATTCCGTATTACCGGCTTCGCTGAGGTTATTACCGAACGTATGGGGGCCGAAGCCGCTCTCAAGGAAAGTGAAGAAAAATATAAAAATCTATTTAATAATGCCCAGGTGGGTATATTCAGGTCAAGTATTAAAGACGGAAGACTGCTGGAAGCTAATTCGCGAAACGCCGAAATAAGCGGCTGGGATAATGTTGATGAATTTGTCGACCAATGGGTGAGCAGTGAACGTTATGTGGATCCCGGCGCCAGGGAACGGCTTTTAAATGAGCTTTATGAAAAAGGTGAAGTCAAAAACTTCGAGGCTAGTTTTCTGCGCAAAGATAATAAGATTATTTGGGCTCGCCTGTCTGCACGGATAAATAAAGAACAGGGCCATCTTGAGGGTGTTGTGCAGGATGTTACTGAGGAAAAAGAAGCCCTGGAAGCAATGCGGCAAAGTGAAATGCGCTACCGGTCAATCGTTGAAGACACGCCGGCAATGATTTGTCGTACCCTGCCCGATGGGACGTTGACTTTTGCAAACAGTGCATACGCTGATTTTGTTTCTACAAAGCCTGAAAAATTAATCGGTCTAGACTCTTTTCAATTCGTCCCGGAAAAAGATCGGGAAAAATTAAGAAATGTACTCATGTCCCTTAACCCAAAAAATTCGGTTGTTTCCATTGAGCAGCGGGTAAAGACTTCACAAGGGAATATAGTCTGGCAGGAATGGACGGATCGCGCCCTTTTTGATGAGCAGGGCAACTTAACAGAATATCAATCTATCGGTCAGGACATCACAAAGCGTAAGATTGCAGAAGAGGAGTTGATACGAAGTGAGGCTCGCTTGAAGGAGGCCCAAAAGATCGCCCATGTTGGCGACTGGGACCTGAACATCGAGGCCGGAAAAGCATCATGGTCGGAAGAATTGCGACGAATAATGGGTATCGGTCCCGAGGTCGTGGCCGGTCCCGAAACATTACTGCGTCTGGTGCATCCGGCGGATAAAAAAATTGTTGAGAAAGCAATGAAGGATGCGCTTGAAAAAGACAAACCTTACGAGGTCGAATATCGTCTTATCCGGCCGGACGGTGATGAGCGAATCATTCACTCTCGTGCACGGGTTGTTCGGTCTGAAAACGGCCGTCCTTTACGGATGGTGGGGGTGGCCCAGGACGTGACCGACCAGATGCGGA
>CAMYNZ010000185.1 GCA_947259865.1 uncultured Desulfobacterales bacterium
CCGATGTTCATTTCCGGTACGATCACTTTGCCGGCGCCCCGAATCGCTTGGGCCAGGGCCCTGTCAGGAAAGGGCCACAAAATTTTTAGTTTTATAAAACCCGCCCGCAGGCCTTCCTTTCTGGCCATTTTAACCGCAGAGAAAGCCGATCTTGCCACACTTCCGTAAGCGATTACCAGGACTTCGGCATCCTCGGCAAAAGCAGTTTCGATGTCGACAAGTTCATCGGCGTGATGGGTGATTTTGGTGCACAGCCTTTCCATAAGTTGACCGCTGATGACTGGATCATGACCGGCTCGGTTTCCGGTTTCATCATGCAGCTGACCATCGACCAACAGGTTGTATCCCTGGCCGAAGACCGGCATGCCGTCCAGCAGTCCTGATTCACCCGGTTTATAGGGAACATAGTTTTGCGGGGATGATTTTGGCTTTTGTCGCTGCGCTACAAAGATATCGGATGGGATGCGCAACTTTTCTCTGGTGTGACCGACGATTTCGTCAGACAAAACAATCGCCGGAACCCGAAATTTTTCGGCCAGGTTAAACGCTTTGACCGTGAGTTCAAATGATTCTTGCACCGATGAGGGACACAAAACGATGGTTTCATAGTCACCGTGGGAACCGTATTTGGCCTGCATAACATCCTGCTGGGCAGATAGCGTCGGCTGGCCTGTTGACGGTCCGCCCCGCATAACGTTAATGATTACACAGGGTGTTTCGGTTTCAGCCGCATATCCAATGCCTTCCTGCATCAGAGAGAATCCGGGCCCCGATGTGGCGGTACAGGCCTTCATGCCGCCCCAGACGGCACCGACAACGGCAGAAATTGAGGCGATTTCGTCCTCCAGTTGAACAAACACCCCCAGGTTTTGGGGCAACAAGCGTGACATTAATTCAGCTATTTCAGATGCCGGGGTGATGGGATAGCCGGCAAAAAACCGGCAGCCGGCCGTGATGGCACCCCGGACACAGGCCTCATTCCCCTGAACGATGAGGATTTCTTGGCTATCCAAAAAGGGACTCCTTTCAACTGTTTGATTCCCCGGTATTAATTAGCGGATCTTGTCTCAATGGAATGATTAATAGCAAATATAAACTATACTACCTATCACATTCGGGGTTAAATATCTAAGGATTATTCAGAAGCAATCCCGATTAAACTTGCCGCATCCTGTGAGGGCTTTTGGTGCGGGACTTTCGGGTAACTACAATACCATGTTTATCCGTTGGGTTTCAACTATGGTAAAGTTGCCCTGCCCAAATAATATCCTTGCTAACCCTGTATAATATAAAATATAGAGCTGGTAGGCGAAGGTTTTAATATGGCAAGCGATGCAGGCAATAAGGCAATAATTTTTGCCCCGGTCAATACGCGTATCGCCAAAAAAGTCCTCGGCTTGATTGGCGCAGTAATTGCGCTCTTGTTGGTTTTATATTTGATACCGGTTGATATATTTACCCTCAGATTGCCCCGGCAGTCATCGACTTTGGCTGCAGCTGTATGGGTAAAATCGGGCCAGGTGATTCGTCTGTCCTATCGTCATTCAGTCGAGTTGATGCGGGTCGAAGGCCGGTTTCAAATTGGCCCGGGGCCCTCTCTTTTACTCAAGGAAACCCGGACGACATCGGTCGGGACAGGTTTGCCGAATACCTTTCCGGATCGAACCCGGCGCGAAGGTGATTGGTTCGTTGTTGATGAAAAACTGCGCGAGGTCGGTGGTTTCAGATTTTTTTTGTCGCCGATCAATCAGACCCGCCTGGAAACAGCGGAAAAACCGATTGATCTCAGCGCCATCAGGGCCGGCAGTATTATAATCATGAATGTTGAACGACTGAGCCTGTTGCGCTGGTTATTGTGGCGCATTGGCTCAGTACCGTGGTCTCCTGAACCCCAACCTCAATAACACGGAGAAAATAGATGGCAAAAAATATTGCAGGGAATCTTTTTCCCAGAATACTTGACAAACCGTTACCCGAGGCCAAAAGCGCCCGGGGCGTTTGGATCGAGGATTCAACGGGTCACCGCTATCTGGATGCAAGCGGCGGTGCAATTGTTGTCAATGTGGGCCACGGCCGGGAAGAGATCGCAAAAGCGGTCTACGAACAGATTCTATCTTGTCATTATGTGCATCCCACCATGTTCACAACCCGGGCGATTGAATCGCTGGCTTCAGCCCTGGCAACTCATACCCCGGAAGGCCTCGATCGATTTTACTTTCTTTCGAGTGGATCTGAAGCGGTTGAAACCGCCATCAAGCTGGCCCGGCAGATTCATCTTGCAGACGGCCGGCCGCAGCGGTTCCGCCTGGTTGCCAGATGGAAATCTTATCACGGTCTAACCCTGGGCGCCCTGTCCGCCATGGGCCGCACGGCTTTCAGGGTGTCCTATGCGCCGATGCTGTCCGACGCGGTCCATATTCCGCCGCCATACTGTCTGAGGTGTTCTTACGGTTTGACCTTTCCGGCCTGTGACCTGCGGTGTGCCCGGGCACTTGCCGAGACCATTGAAAATGTAGGACCTGATATTGTATCAGCTTTTATAGCGGAGACCGTTTCCGGGGGCACTCTGGCGGCTTATCCCCCTCCTGATGGGTATTTTAAAATAATTAGGGAAATTTGTGATCAATACGGAGTTCTGCTCATTCTGGATGAAGTCATGTGCGGCATGGGAAGGACCGGAAAGTGGTTTGCCTGTCAGCATTATGACGTGATTCCGGATATCATAACCCTGGGCAAGGGAATCGCCGGCGGGGTCCTCGCGCTTTCAGCCGTCGGTGTCCGCTCGGATCATTTTGAGACCGTCAGAAAAAAAAGCGGGGGTTTTATGCATGGCGGGTCCTTTTCCCATCATCCGGTGGCGGCGGCCGCCGGTCTGGCCACCATCGGAATATTGGAAAAAGAAAAACTGGTACAAAGGGTGGCCCGTCTCGGTATCGATCTGGGTGAAATACTCAAGGAGCGCTTGGCGGACCATCCCAATGTGGCCGATGTTCGGGGCATCGGTTTTTTGTGGGGGGTGGAACTTGTCAAAGATAAAAACGACAACACGCCCTTTCCCCGACATGATAAGATTGCCGAAAGAATCTGGGAGGCCTTGTTTCAAAAGGGTGTTTTGGTATACAAATCCACCGGTCTCGCCGGAACGGACGGCGATGCCTTTCTGGTCGCCCCGCCTTTTGTTATTACCGAAGATGAGTTGACCTTTGTCGCAGATACCATTAAAAACGTATTGGAGGATGTTCTGGCTTGAGTTTTAGGTTTTAAAGATCAGCGCGGTTATCGGATAACTCAGATCAGTTCTTGCAATTTTGTCCAACAATAAATGCTTTTAGGCAGCGCTCCCTGGAAGATGCAAAATTTTCCTGGCCTCATCCGGTGCGGCCACCTCTCTGCCAAACTCTTTGCTGAGCCTTACGATACGTTCAACCATCCGTTCATTGGTGGCCAGCTCCCCCCGCCGGTAATAGATGCAATCTTCCAGACCCACCCGGGTGTGACCGCCCATGAGAATCGCATGGGTATTCATTATCAGCTGCGCCGCACCGATGCCGGTGGTGGTCCAGGTCGAATCCGGCGGAATGCTGTTTTTAAGGTGGACCAAATTTTCAACGGTCGCCGGTATGGCGCCTTTCAGCCCCATCACAAAATCAAAATGCAGGGGAGGTGCCGCCAATTTCTTTTCGACCAGCGCCAGTGCGTTATTGATCATACTGACGTCAAATATTTCCATTTCGGGTTTGACACCGAATTTTCGCATATCGGCAGCCAGCTTTTCGATCAATTCCGGACTGTTTTCATAGACGCTGTTCGGAAAATTAACCGATCCGGTCGTCAGGCTGGCCATCTCGGGTTTGAGTTTTAGTCTTTCGCAACGCTGTTCATAAGCCATTCCGGCGCGCCCGCCGGTTGAGATTTGAACGATCAGGTTTGTTCTGGATGTCAGCCCGTCGTAAACCTCTTCAAAAAGATTGTAATCCGTGGCGGGTGATTCATCTTTGAGATAATGATCAATTTATCCATAGTCATCTTTTTTCCCTCCCGCGGGTCAGGTCTTTATTCTTGACGGATTTAATCTTCTTATCATCGGATTTCATAACTTGGTTTCATTGAAACTGTCAAGAATGAACAACAGCCCGTGAAAACACGACCCCTTTATTTCAGGGAAGCGGGCCAAGGCAAAAGTATCTTGACAAGCCTGGGGGGCGTAATATACAGATTAGTTCTATTAAACTCTTGCCATCATTGATTTCTCGATCTTTGCATATATGATGGGTTAAGACCAGAGTGCCCAAAAATATCTCATAATGAAAGGAGGTAAAGTATGAAGCATGATCGGCAAGACAAACGGGATAAGTTGCATGAACAATATAAGAAATTTAGGAATGGAGAAATTGGAAGGAGGGATTTTTTAAAATTTTTGGGTATTGCCGGGCCGGCATCAGCCGCGGTTTTAGCTGCACCATCAGTGGCGGTATCTGCGCCCGCTGGGGTTTCCGAAGACGAAATAGCGATTTTAAGCCACCTGCCTGATCAGCAGATAGGGAAAAAGTACCCCGTAGGGGAGACGATTCACGTCGGTTTCCTCTGCGCGCTTTCGGGGCCTGATGCCGGGTGGGGACTCCCCGGACTTACCGGAAACAATATCTGGATTGATGCAGTCAATAAGACCGGCGGGCTCCTCGTCGGCGGCAAACGATACCCGTTGAAGATGCACGCATTTGATGATGAGGCCAATGCCTCCAAGGCGCTCCAGGGTGCCAGACAATTGGTGATGGAACATGATGTTAAATTCATCAGCGCCATTGGCGGCGATCCTGCCAACGCCACGGCTCCCTTCCTCACCAAGAACAAGGTGGTTTATGCTTCCCTGGTCCCCACCGACATGCATCCCAACCGGCCCTACTTTGTCGCCGGCGGCGATATAACCCCCCAGTGTAACATGTTCAACGCGCTAATAGCCAAGATGGTTTTGCCCACTGAAAAAGAGCTGGGAAGACCGTTGACATATGCGTTAACCACACAGGACGATATTATGTCCCGCCAGGTTGGCGCGTGGGAGATCGGCGCTGCTATCGCCATGGGGTTTGAGATCGTCTACGAGAAGTTCTTCTCCGTTGATACTACCGACTTCGCCCCGGTAGTCACCGCCCTGATAGCAAACAATCCGGACGTTGTCAGCCTCTGTGAGGCCTGGCCAGAATACCAGACCCTGATGTGGGAGCAGTTGTACCTGCAGGGATACAAGGGGGTGGTTGTCCAGAACTACGCCGATTGGGAAACCAACCTGACCAAGATTCCACCAGAGTTTCCTGCCGCCCGTTTTGGCATAGACAGCTTCCCTTTGATGGATGATCCGTGGTGGGGTGACATTTCATGGCCGGCTTCTTTCACTCGCGTTTGGAACAAAAGATATGGTCCGGGGGCTCCTGAGAACGTTAAGCGCCGCATGACCGGTATAGACTGGGACCATGTGGTGTGGTTGATTCCGTGGTGCATTGGCGCCCAGGTTGCCGGTAAGGACGCGCCGGGCAAGTGGCCTTCCAACGATGCTATCCTGAAGGCCCTAAGGAAACTGCCCTCGTTCCCCACCATCCTCGGCCCAGGGCACATGAGTGGGAAGGAGATGTTTGGTATACAGAACATGATTGAACAGCCTGTCCCCATGGACATGTTTGACCTCAAAGCTGGAGACAAACGCATCATCGCCCACTTGAATTTCGAGCCCTGGTTTGAGGCCATCAAACCCGTAGTAATAAAAGCAGTAAAAGAGCGCGGGCAGCACTTTAGCCAGCGTAAATAACCAGCCCTGGGGGCGGTGTTGCGCACCGCCCTCATGATAACTCCCCGTGGAAACTGAAGCTCGGATTAGTAAACGCCATCAGAGGATGATGTAAAATATGAGCAGCCAACTTTTGATGCAAACCATAGCCAATGCGATAGCGGCCAGTGGTATGCTGGCGTTGATAGCTGTCGGGCTGACATTGGCTTTTGGTGTCATGCAAATGGCAAATTTGGCTCATGGTCATTTCTTCATGGTAGGCGCCTATACCGTATATGCCCTCTATGCCCTGGGCGGGTGGCCATTCTGGTGGGCGGTAGCAGCCGCCGTAGTGGTCGGTGCCCTCATGGGGCTGATCGTTGAGCGGGGCATTTTCCGGCCCTTGCAGGGAGATGTGGTCTCCGGTTTTATTGCAACCGCCGGATTAATGTTTGTTTTCGAGGTACTGGTGGGTGAGATCTGGGGGTGGGGATTATCAAGACCCATTCCCAGCCCCTATATGCGCGCGTTTCGGTTTATGGGTGCCGCAGTGGCCTTTCAAAGGGTTCTCGTGATACCGTGTGCCATCGTTTCCATAGGAGGGCTCATGTTTTTCATGCGGCGGTTCAGGTTGGGACGCGCATTGCGGGCTGTAGCCCAGGACCCGGAAGCCGCTTCACTGCAGGGGATAAACATCAACCGGATGACGGCACTGGCACTGGCTATTGCCGGTGCATATGCCGGTCTGGCCGGTGGGCTCATGTCAACCATATATGCGATTACGCCTTCGCTGGGCGGTCACATCATCCTGCCGGCACTTATCGTGGTGGTTGTCGGAGGCATGGGAAGCATCGGTGGAGCCACACTTGCTGCCGTAATCTTCGGTTTTGTCACGACCTTCGTCACCACCCTCGTCGACGGTGTCAGCGCCGTTATGGTATCCGTTACCGTTATGGCGCTTGTATTGGCCATCAGACCCCAAGGATTAATGGGCCGTGTCATTGCTTAATGCAGAAAAATTCAGGATTGGAGCGCTGGCGCCTTTAGCTATTGGGCTAATAGGGCTGTGCATATTTCCTTTTTTCGCAAGGCCGTATCTGGTTGAAGTTGCGATGATGTATTTCATTTACATCATCCTTGCCCAAAGTTACCGCCTGATCGTTACGGTGCATGATTGGCAGCTTTACCATATTGTGTTGTACGGTGTCGGTGCGTACACCAGCGGCATGATTGCCAAAAATCTGGGTGTCCCGGTTTTTCTGGCCATCCCCTTGGGCGGGGCAATGGCAGGTCTGGTGGGCATGGCGATTACCTTACCTTTGCTGAGAACCAAGGGCTGGGGCTTTTATATCGCCACCTATGGGCTGGCGGAATTAATCCGGTTGAGCTGGCTCAAGTTTCGCAATCCCTTTGGCGGTTCTACGGGGATTATCGCGATCCCCTGGCCTCCGGTAATCGCAGGGATAGATTTCAGTGCGGGTATTCCCTACTATTTTTTCAGCCTGGGGGTCATGATCGTCGCACTATATTTGATGTATCGCATAGATAAATCGCATATAGGAGATTCGTTCAAGGCGATCTACATGGACCCGGAACTGGCGGCGTCCACCGGGATAAACATCCCCCGACATCGGCTGATGGCCTGTGCCATCGGTGGCTTTTTTGCCGGCATTGCCGGTGGCCTGCTTGTCCATCGTCTGGGTGCCGTGGACCCCAAATTGTTCAACATCGTCACCATGCTTTACCTACTCATCTGGGTGGTGGTAGGTGGCACCAGAACCTTCTGGGGTCCTATCATCGGGGTTTCTGTAATGCATACCCTTTTCGAACTCTCACGCCCGCTGATAGAGGTAAGGCCATTGTTCTTCGGCCTTTCCATGACTCTGGTCCTAATCTTTATGCCCGGGGGGATTGAAGGCGTGATCTCGAAGGCTGTCGCTCGATGGCAACGGCGGCAAAACATGGTGACCGCGGAAACGTAATGCGGGTGCTCCACTCAGGCTGATTGCCGGGGGGCGAATCCCGCCGGTTGCCGCTAATTGTGGAAATGTAAAAGACCCGGTTGGTCCGCAAAAACCAGCCGGGTCTTTTTGTGCTTTAGGCGGACAGCATCTCAGCCGCCCAGATAGGCTTTTTTCACGTCATCGTTTTCACGCAGCTCTCCAGCCGGACCGGATAAAACGATATCGCCTGTTTCAATCACATAGGCGTGCTGGGCCAGCGCCAGGGCCAACCGGGCGTTTTGCTCGACCAGGATAACTGTTCTGCCCTCGTTATGAATGTCTCTGATGATTTTTCCAATCTGCCCGCACATGATGGGTGAAAGTCCCAGCGATGGTTCATCCAAAAGAAGCAGCTGGGGTGCAGACATGAGCGCGCGTCCCATAGCCAGCATTTGCTGCTCGCCGCCACTCAAGGTGCCGGCGGCCTGCTTGGTTCTTTCTTTGAGGCGCGGGAAATGCCTGAAGACGACATTCTCCAGGTCTTTTTGCATATCGTCATTGTCTTTGCGTAAAAAGGCGCCCATCAGCAGATTTTCGATTACTGTCATTTGAGGAAAAACCCGTCTTCCCTCGGGCACCATCGCAATACCCAGGGCATTTATCTTATGCGACGGCAGCCGATCTATTTTTTGTCCCTTGAAATGAATTTCACCCGTCGAGGGGTGTTTTAAACCGCTGATGGCGCGCAGGGTGGTCGTTTTGCCGGCGCCGTTCGAACCGATAAGGGCGGCGATTTCACCATCCTCAACGGTTAGTGAGATGTTTCTGACGGCGGGTACCTTGTGGTAGAAAACCGTGATATCTTTTACCTCAAGTAGCAACTTCTTCACTCCATAAAGCGGTGATATCTTCAGCCCCCAGATATGCGTCAATTACACTTTGATCGTTCTGTACTTCAGCGGGGGATCCTTCGACCAGCAGTGTTCCAAAATCAAGTACGCTGATATATTCACAAAGCTCCATGACGGATTTCATATCATGCTCTACAATCAGGATGGTGATTCCCTGCTGGTGCACTTTTCTGATTAGATCGATCATATGCGATTTTTCTGTGGGGGTCATGCCGGTCAGGGGTTCATCCAGTAGCAGCATCTTGGGTTCACAGGCCAGTGCAATGGCGACACCCAGCGATCTCTGGTGACCGTGGGGTAGGTTTTCCGCCAGTTCATTTTTAAGGTGTGCCAGCCCCATGAACTCCACTATTTCCGAGGCCTTTTCAACATTCTCTTCTTCTAATTTTTTAGCCGTGCCGGCAAACACACGATAGATTTTTTCCCTGTTATGAAGATGGCGGGCGACGGTCACATTTTTGAGGACGGTAAAATCTTGATAGAGGGCTGTGCGCTGAAAAGTCCGGACCAGACCCATTTCAGCTATCTTGCTTGTCGCAAGACCGTCGATACGCTTGCCCTTCATGTAGAATATCTGTCCTGAGTCGGGTCGGTATACCCCGCTGACGACATTGAAGAGGGTGGTCTTCCCGGCACCATTGGGGCCAATGATACCTCTTATTTCACCTTCCTGGATGGTGAGATTGATGTCATTAAGCGCGGCAAGTCCACCGAAGTATTTGCTCACTCCCTTAACTTCAAGTATTGACACAAGCGTCGTCTCCCCCTTTTGTCGGTATGAGGAAATTAGAAATAGTGATAATTGTTGCTAAGAAGTCGCTTTTTATGGATGGGTTTTATAGTGGAACGCTATCGTGTGTCAATGGAAAAATGATCCCACTGTAAGCACTGACAGCAACTTGACTAGGTCGAATTCCTTTGATATTAGCTTCTGAATTGTTATCAAAAAACGGATGCTTTCATTCATTATTAAAAGGTCATCGGAATTAACTTGAACATATCAGAAGGTATCTCAAAAATGAAGGAGAGATTATGAATGAAAATGCCCGCGACAAAGCCGCGAATTTGGATTTTTGGTCCTCGCTGGTTGAGCCGGAGCCTCTGGGCGGCGGTATTACCAATACCAATTTTATCGTCAGCGACCGTGGTGAGCGCTTCGTGGTCCGCATCGGCGACGATATTCCGATCCATGGCGTGATGCGCTTTAACGAGATTGCGGCAGCGCGTGCCGCCCATGCCGCCGGCATCTCACCCGAGATCGTCTATCAGGCAGACGGGGTTTTCGTCATGCGATTCCTCAAGGGAAGAACGCTTGCTGAAGCAGACGTAAGAGAACAGCAGAATCTGGAACGCATCCTGTCCCTGGTCCAAACCTGTCACACGCAAATACCAAAACACTTTCAAGGCCCGGCGCTGGTTTTCTGGCCTTTTCACGTTTGCCGAAACTATATTTTAACTGCCAGAGAGGGCAACAGCCGGATGGTGGACACCCTGCCACGCTTTCTTGACATTAACGCGGAACTCGAAGAAACGGTCGGTGAAATAAAATTGGTATTCGGACATAATGATCTGCTGGCTGCTAATTTTATCGACGACGGCAAGCGCCTCTGGCTGCTCGACTGGGACTACGCGGGCTACAACGCCGCTCTCTTCGATCTGGCCAATCTGTCCTCAAACAATGAGCTCACCCCGAAACAGGAAGACTGGGTTTTAGAGACGTACTTCCATCAGCCGGTAACCGACGTGTTACGCCGCCGGCTGGCGGCGATGAAGTGTGCTTCTTTATTGCGCGAAACATTATGGAGCATCGTCTCGGAGATCCACTCAGCCCTCGACTTCGATTACGTGGACTACACCCAGAAAAACCTCACGCGCTTTGACAACGCCTATGAAGCCTTTCAACAAATGCGTTAAATAATAACCCTTGATTAGTTTCAACAGGTTTAAAACTAGGGGACGGGCATACGTTTATGCGTTTCTAGTTGATTGCATTAACTATGCTTGGCATGGAACGTATGAAATTGAGAAAATCAAGTGGCGGACATGAAACATCGCGTTTCAAGATTCCCCAATAGATACCTTGTTCTTACGACATTCCAAAAACGCATGGAAGCATGACCGCCCACGATATTCCCACGCACCATAGAGCTTTTTCGTTAAGCTGCGTATTTGACCCCCAAATGGCCGTTTTAAGACCTTATATTAATCGTCTTTATAAAAAATATCGTTTAATATCAAAATATTATCGCGGTCCGACCCCGTTACTGCCCACCGTTACTCCGTTACTGCAAGACCCCTATATTTTCTAATTACTCTTTTACCCAATCTTCGGCAGCTTGAAAATCAGAAAAAACTCTAATCTCTAACGGAAGGTCTTCTGCAATTTGCCTAAAAGATTCTGCCATATCTGACTGGAATCCGGATTCGACAACAATTGCAGTTTTGATTATGCGGGCCTTTTTGGGGTAATTTTCTCTAACGATGTCTCTCAACTTATGCAAATCTTCGTAGGAAAACTGTTCTGGGCCTTCACTGAATACCCAGATGCGATTTTTATCTGGAATCTCAGGTACATAAAACAACCTAGCAACGCCCCGCTGTACCTCCCAGTAATCGGTACCTTCTTTGGGTTCTAATAAAACATAATCCTTTTTTATGGTTATTTT
>CAMYNZ010000186.1 GCA_947259865.1 uncultured Desulfobacterales bacterium
CCCCTGGATTTAACCTTTGTGTGCCCCACTGAAATCATCGCTCACGACAATCGTATTAAACAATTCGAAGAAAAAGAAGTGGCGGTTGTCGGGATATCTATTGACTCACAATACACCCATTTTGCCTGGCGCGAAACCGGGGTAAAAGCGGGCGGAATCGGTGAGGTTAAATTTCCCATGGTGGCCGACATAACCCATGAGATCACGCGCGCATATGGTGTCGAACATCCGGATGGCGTTGCCATGCGCGCCTCCTTTCTGATCGATAAAGAAGGAATCGTTCAACACCAGGTGGTCAACAACCTGTCGCTGGGTCGCAATGTGGATGAAATGTTACGGATGGTGGACGCCCTGCAGTTTACAGAACGGCATGGCGAAGTCTGTCCGGCCGGATGGGAAAAAGGTGAAAGCGGTATGAAACCCACGGCCGAAGGAGTGGCCGATTATTTTGCCAAAGAAGGGGATAACCTTTAGAAAAAGGCTGTAACCCGTTGAGCAATCAAAAGAGGGGTCAAACTTTGATTTGTGATTATACAGCGGCATAAACCATGTTGTATATCCATAGCTGAATTCACAATTCAAACATTGACCCCTTTTAACAGGAACAAAAGCAGCGTTGGCAATATTTTGGACAACTTACTCCCACAACCCAAACACGTCACGCCCAATTGACCATCTTATCTTTTCTTGCTCGACCTTCTTGCCCAAAATCCATTTGTCGTAAAGCTCGTCGACCGGAGGATCGTCCAGGCGGATCCCGCCTCCGCGCTGATGACGAGTGCACCAAGGTTATTTGGATTGTTCGTGAAAAATTCACTATAGGATTTCATGACTTCAATATCCGTATTCGGCAGGTAGCGCTTGATATCTTTCGCCCTTATTTTTCCTACCACACCCACACGGAGATTGCGTTCTTTGTCTATCGAATGCCAGTTTTTAAACATATAGCGCCTGTGGTCTTCTACAACAACGGCGGTGGTCATATCTATGTAGGGATTCGAGAAATTCACCCTGGTGAGCCGTTCTGGGGTAACAATCAGGCCGCCGATGGCCACATCAAATTTTTTCTGAGGGTACGTTTTTGATATGGTATCGTATTCCCACGGGATAAACTCCAGCTCTACCGCCAGATCTCGTGCAAGAATATGCATTAGCTCGACATCAAAACCAACCAGAGCGCCGTTATCGTTAACAAAAGAGAATGGCAAATTTTCACGGTTATAACCAACCCGAAGCTTGCCGCGCTTTATAATTGATTTAAGTGAGTTTTTTGGCGCTCCTTCGTCTTTTGAGCCGCTCTCCTTGATATCGACCTTCTGTGAATCTCTTATTTCCGCTTGCATCAGCGTGCGCCGCTGAATGTCTTCTTTGCTTACCATTTCAGACAGCAGGAAACGTGTTCCTAGAAGTCCAACAACAAAAATCACCAACGATATTATAGAAAAGCTGAAAATTCGTGACCATTTGATTCGCAAGGCACCGGTTGCTGCGCATGCAGCCACCAGGGTGAATGTAAACAGGTTCATGACTGCAAGAAGAGTCGCAAACCAGCTGTTGAGCACTCCCGTCACCACGTAGAGCTGATACATGTCTGATGGAATCTGCATTTGGTCAAGCAAAAAAGGCAGGGCTAAATCCACACCACCAAACAGGGTAAAAAGTCCGATGACCGCGAAACTCGGATAATCTGTCAGGGCAATACTTTTGCCGACAAACCAGCCGGCAAAGAGGACAAAGAGCAGCGTCAGTAATTTGCCGATGTTGGGAAAGTTGAAGGATGTCGGGACCAGCACCTCAACATAGTTATCAGTGTCATCATTTTTTATCTGACGATCCTCAAAAAGCGTTCTGTCATTTTGCACCAGCATTGGCAAGGTGATGAACAAGTTGCCTGTGACAAAACCAGTGGTTAGGGCAACACGGGCGGATTTCATAATTTCACGGTAACTGAAGGGGGTCAGAGCGGCGGTTATTGCCGGTAAAATCCAAAAGGTCAATAAAAGGGTCGCGATAATAAAAGGTAAAATATAGCTTTGCAAGCGACCGAACTGTTCGATGGTCATGGTGCCGGCAGCATTTGCGGCGATGGCGAAAACACCGACCGGAGTTACCTTTACCACTATCATTGCAAGACGCGTGAGCGTTTTTGACATGGCGGACAAAATGTCTAGCAGGCTCTGTTTGTTTTCAACTCCGATAAGCGCAACACCAAAGGCGACGCTGAACACCGCTGCCGCGGGTACCACTGTGCGCGCCAGAGAGCTGAAAGGGTTGACGGGTATGTAAAGGTCAATAAAGTTTACCTCGGCGACGGTCACCAGGCTGCTGCTGAAAAACGATCCGGCTTCGATGGAGGGAAATGCAAGGGGCATTAGAAAAACAATCGTAAAGGCCAGAAACCAGGAAGCAACCAGAACGATGCCCCCGGTGATCGCGAGTTTTTTTGCCTTCCCATAGCTTAAAGATCCGATGCCTAGCATCAATGATACTACCATGTATGGTAAAATCGACATCTGAATAAGGCCAATGTAGGCCCTGCCTAAAATATCAAGTGCCGATGCTTTCTCTCCAAAAAACAAGCCGACCGAAAGCCCAAGTGTTAAACCAATGAGGATTTGGGTTGAAAGAGAAAGGCTTCTTTTCTTTTTCGCTTGATCATTCATCAGGTTATTATTGCGTCCTTTCCTTGTTGCCCTTTAAATGATTTGACCACGACAGATGATTGTAATACTCAACTAGAGGGTAAGGATAAATTTATTTATGAAATGTTAGGATTAAATCCCCTGCAAACGTAAAGGGATGAAGGGACCAAAGATTGAATTGTGATTAATCAGCTTCATGCGCACTGCTGTATATTCACAACCCATAACTCACAATTCAAGCTTTGAACCCGAACCCCTTTAACATTTATTGCTCTTCACTAAATTCTTTTATTCCACCCCACCAACGGCGATTTCCACCCGGCGGTTGAGGCTGCGCCCCTTGGCCGTATTGTTATTTGCCGTCTGGTTATACTGGCCGTACCACAGAGAAATCACCCGGTCCGGTGCGATGTTCAGGCGGTTGGTCAGGTAATCTGCAACGGATTCCGCCCGCGCCCGGGAAACCAACATCTTGTCTTTGTCGGGGCCGATGTTGCAAGAATAACCGCTGATCACGATATAAGCCTTCGGTGTTGTGCGCATAAATTGGGCCAGTTTTGCCAGGTCTTTTTTAAAAACCGGCCGAAGCGCTGCGCTGTTGAAATCGAAGTAAATATTATCCATGGAAAAACCGACGACCCGGCGCACCCTGTGAATTTTTTCATAGGCGCTGACCTTCAGCTTGAAAAGCGCACCGCTAAGATAATTCGGCCGATCCACAAAAACCTGGAAGGGAACGACCCGCGAACAGGGACTGATGCCAGCGACAGCTTTTTCGAGTCTTTCCTGCGTTTCTCCGGTTGCACTGCTGACGATGTAAAAACAGACATCATGTTCCCGGGCGATTTCCCTTGCAATCCGCAGCGGCGTTTTGGGGCCCTGGGTGATGCTGAATTTTCCATCGGTAAAAATGATGACCGCCGTCCTGCCGGCAAGCCCGGCCACCACTTTCCGCAGCTTGCTCAACGCGGCTTGCATCATGGCAGGCCCTTTGCCTCGATCAGGCAGGGCATCGATTGCCGCGCCGAAAAGCGTCCGATCGTATTGCGCCATGTCAGAGATCGTTTTGAAGGGCGTGTAGACAAAAAGACCGGCCTCGTACCCCAGATCCGGGAGCCATTCATTTCTATATTTTAGGAATTCTTTGGCCGCCTGGAGTCTCGACATTTCAGTCCCGGGCAACGGTTTGTTAGCGGTTGATGAGGTGTCGAAATAGACGATAAAATTGTCCACCATGCGGATCAGATCAATTTCCGCAATGATTTCTCTTTCTAACGCGTCCTGGGTGATCACCTCGGCGGCATCAGCCTTTGAAAAATGGAACACCGTAACCAAAAGCGTGAGAGCAACTGAAAACAACTGAGTATGCATCTTTTTCATTTTTCTCCTCCTTATGTTTTCGCTAATCAGATAACTTCTTGAATAACTGAGTTACTGCATAGTCCAGGCGTGCCTTAACGGTCTGCGCGTCGGGACTTTCCTGAATTTCCGCTGTTGCGGCGCCCAACCAAATGACGAAACCGGAATCGCTATCCACAAACGCCACCACTAACCCGCCTCGAGGCACATTTTCCAGCATATCCATTTTGGTTTCAGGGTTCACCTTTAACCCGAGTGCATCCATATCAACACCCGCTGCGAAGGCGACGATCAGATCCGGGCCGGCTGTGTTTTTCGACATACCGCGCTTGCGTAGCTCGCGATCAATCAGAAACATGATCTCCGCATCTGCGTCGAATTGCGGTGGCTCCCATTGGCCATAAGGATCATTGACGATGGTGGAGGCACCCAGCAAGGCATAGGTCTTGTAACCGCTAAAATTGGCTTTGGGGTCGGCCTGTGCACCGACCTGAATATCTTTTGTCGGAACTGAGGCACAACCCACGAAGAGCATGAGAATAAAGATAATTACCGGCAGATAATTTCTGTTCATGATTAATTCCTCCTTGATGAAATTTATGCTTGTAGGTCATCATTAGAAACTTTATGGGCTTTGGCGACCCCCAAAAGGAGTTGAAAATGGGGGGAATTTGAGGGATTCGGTTTTGTGTTTCCACCAGATTGTCCCGATAGTCATATATTCATCGAACAGATTCTTCGCCGTATCTATGGTTCCGGAGTGGGGGATTCAGAGCTACATGAAAAATGATCAGGGGGGACAGGGGATGATACGACAATTTTCCGCTGGATGCTATTGGGACTGCCTCAATTTCATCCGGCAAGCCCTCCCAGGCCTCACGGCTACCAGTTGGGTAGCTAGAAATGCCCCGGCATAGTCTGCCCCGAAACCATCACGTGGCTTTTCGACAAATCTGCCGGCCAGAACCATGAACAGCGGCGTATAGGACCCCGCATGCGTCAATTCCTGCTTGTATCTTTCCATAATTTCTCCCAGGACCGGTGATTCTCCCGACAGCCAATAGTCGGCGTTTTGGGAACAAGGCCTGAACGAGCGAACTTCGTGGCCGATGGTGACCTGACCTGACAGGATCTCTTCACCCTTGATCGGGGCTTTTAAGGCTTTCAGTTTGCCTTGGTCAAAGGCTAGATGCAATAACGCTTCAACAGAGGGGGCGGTGCTCATCGCCTCATAGGCTCGGCGCTTGGTGTACCTGACGATAATAAGGCCCTTTTGGATCTGGAGATCCTTCGGCACAATCCTGTCGCCAAGAAACATCGCATCGGTTCCCTGGTATCGGTCGTTCAGGTTTTCCGCGACTGCGACATAATAAAAGGTGCCGCTGCCACCGGGATCGTGTGCAAGAAAAAGGACGGCATCTTTGTCGCCGTCGCCGTCGAGGTCGCCTTCGATTGCGTCTCCTGAAACAAATGTCCGGATCTTCGTAGCCGAATCTGGCGCCCTGGCCGTTTCGCAACGACCATTTTGTAAGGTAATTTCGCGGCCTTCGATCGTAAAGGTTGCGTTCAAAGGATCTAAAGCCCAACTCTGCTCACCCGCTGAAACAGGGATCCGTTTATCGCCGGTCTTGATGTATCTTACGCCAGCGCGAGGAATCACTGCGATCGCCATCCCAACCTTATCTTCAATCGGAAACGCGGACCGGGTCTCTATGGTCAGTATTTCCGCAATCCCATCCTTGAACGACACTTTCGCGATGCTGATACGGTTGTAAAAAGCCACATTCCGGGCAAAGAGAACCAGGTGAATTCCGAAGTCAAGATGCGGCAGCTGCTCACCAGGCTTGAAGGCGTGCCATACTCTGGCGAAGTCATCCTGGTTTCCCAGGTACCCGTTGGGTGATGTGCGCTGGCCCGCTGGAAACCGGTGGAGTTCAGAGACCGGGTAATCACCCCGCCAGTCACGCAGGATAGAAATCTCCTGCGATTCAGGTTTGGATCCGTAGACATCTGCCCCGCCCGCCAGGAGGAAAGCGGCCAGGGCGAAAAGCAAGCGATATGACTTGCGACTGAATCGAATAATTTTATTGCTCCTTTATTCAAAAATTGGACATGTGAATTGAGGTTTCAGTTGTCGGAGCCGAGGTTTCGGGTGTCCCGCCTACAATTTATCAAGCCATGGCTTGCCAAGCAGGTAAATGAAAGAACCCCCTCGCTATATTGACGTTTGACAAAATCCTGCAGCAGCACTGTCGCCGCGACACCACCTTAGAGCGCGACCCCCAACTCAAAAACCAAATCAACCGTGAGTTCGACTAGCCACGAAGCTGAGACGTCGGCGAATGCGAACTTCACCACTTTAGCGCTCTTCTTCTTTAGGTCCGTTGACTCAACGGTCGCAAAATCGCCGATTCATCCACAGTGCGTAGATGCAGATCACGCTGGGGAAAGGCAATCTCGATTTTTGCCTCCCGGAAACACCGATCAATTTCCTGGTTAAGCTCGCTTTTTACTTTCAGCATCTCGTCAGCATCCAATACCCAGACACGAAGCTCGAAGTCGAGTGAGCTTTCCCCGAAACTCAGAAACAGGACCTGAGGAGAGGGCCTTTTAGCTACTTTTGCGTTTGCTGCGGCGCAGGCCGACAGTTTCTCCATCACCAGGGGAACGTCGGAACCATAGGCCACTCCTACTGGAATGTGGATTCGCACCAGGCGATTGCTAAGCGTCCAATTGGTCACAGGATTGGTAACCAGATCGGCGTTGGGAATGACCAGATCTGCATGGTCGAAGGTCTGGACGGTTGTCGATCGAAGGCCAATCCTTTTGATTTCGGCCCAGTTTCCTTCGATTTCGATAGTGTCCCCCACCCTGACAGGTCGTTCAAAAAGCAGAATGAGTCCGCTGACAAAATTATTGACAACGCTTTGCAGGCCAAAGCCAATGCCGACGCCAAGCGCACTCAACATGATGGTGAGCTTGGTAAACTCGAACCCGAGTGCCAAAAGTGCCAACACGAAGCCTACAAATATTAAGACATAGTGAACCAATCTTGCGATTGAAACCCGAACCCCCGTTTCCGCTCGACGCCTGGCAAGCACTTCATCTACGAGCAATTTTTGGATAATCCAGGATGCGAGAAACGATCCATAAAGGATGCCGGCTGCTGTTATCACCAAGCCGACACTAATCCGCTGGGATCCCAGGTTAATCCCGAGTGTTAACAAACCTTTCGTTGCTGCTTCAAGGCTATTGTAAACTCCCCAGATCATTAGAATCGTGGGTAGCAAAACCAGCCCGCATATGGCGATGTCGATCAAGCGTGCTACCCGGCGAATGATGGCATCGGAATCTTTATATAGGACTGTTGTTCGCCGGAGAGGAGGGCTGCGGAATACCCACTCTAAAACCCCGTGAATCATGTACAGGAACAACATGAAGACCAGCGCAGTTGCTATCGAATCTATTAAAGACAGGAAAAGATCTTGGGCCAGCGCTGCTTTACCCCAAAGCTCTGCGACTATGATGGCAGCAAAAAAGAGAACGCCCAAACGAAGCGACCAGGTATAAAAGCCCGAGTCTTTTTGACGAATGCTTTCCCTGGAGAATCGCAAACAAAAGAGTAGACCGGCCAGCGCCACTAAAAACGTGTATAATCGGAAAAGTGGCAGCGGTAAGTGGAGCACATTCAATAGTTCTGTGATGATCAAAACGAACATCAACCCATAAACCAATTTCCGTTTCCAGGATGCTTCGACCAAGCCGCCTGAAAGTCGGGCAAAAGAGAGTCCGGCAACCGTATTGATTGCCACTTTCAATATGGCTGGAGCCCCCCCAAAATAATAAAACCACATTGTAATTATAGCGCCTAAAAACAATCCCGCGGAAAAAGGCCGTGCGGCAAAAAAACGCCAGCGCTTGGATTCGTTTAACATCCGTCGGTTTCGGAAAACGGCAATGATCACGACGAGCGACAGAAAACCCTGGATGAGAAAGATCCATCCTTGTCTGTCAAAGAATCGACCACCTGGCCATGAAATCTC
>CAMYNZ010000187.1 GCA_947259865.1 uncultured Desulfobacterales bacterium
AACACCCTGAGAGCTTCGCGCAAGGGTGTTTTACTGATATCCATTAGATCACAGAGTTGATCCTCTTTTATCTTATCCCCTTCTGCCAGCTCACCCGACATAATCATCTCTCTCAAGGTGTTCGCGATTTCCTGGTGCAGGGTTTTTTTCTTTATGGTTCGCATGGCAGATATATTATCTTATTATCGATTCATTTATAATAAATTATAATTTATTATTTATAAATTATTATGTTAAAAAAATGTCAAGTATTTTTTTATGATTTCTTCTGTCATGTGCACCTCTCTCTTGGAAAAAATTTTTGGTCCAAGAATTTGTCTGCAGTTCATCAGATTATTTCAATGGCTTCGGCCCTTCATTCAACTCTCCGATAAACACACCGGATTATTTGCAACCCGCGCCGGCTTTGGCCATAGTCGTCAATAGCAGTAATTATATGCACATACCAGAAAGATTTTGTAGAAATTGTAGCTAAGGCAGGTGTTTGAAAGCTGGTATATTAATTATCGAATGATTTTAAAACAACCTGATTGCGTCCCTGATTTTTAGCCAGGTAAAGTGCCTTGTCGGCTGTTCCGACAAGCTTTTCGGGGGATGTTCCCGCAGAAGGTATCACACATGATACACCCAAACTCAATGACACATAATCGTCAACCCTGGATTTTGCGTGGTGGATTTTGAGGCCCACCACTGCCCTTCTGATAATTTCAGCCACATGAAATGCGCCGTCGGCGTGGGTATTGGGAAGTATAACCCCGAACTCTTCTCCACCGTAACGCGCCACCATATCCGCCGGTCTTTTAAGCGATTCATCAATGGCCTGGGCCACGGCCCGCAAACAATCATCACCCTCCTGATGTCCGTAATTATCGTTATAAAGCTTGAAAAAATCGATGTCGCACATAATCAGTGACAGGGGTGTTTTTTCGCGTCGCATCCGTCTCCATTCCGTATTCAGGCATTCGTCAAACCGGCGTCGGTTGGCCACCTGGGTCAAACCGTCCATGATCGCCAAGCGTCTTAATTCATGGTTGGCTTTATGCAGCGCCGCCTCCACTTTTTTACGCTCGGTAATATCTTTAAAACCCTCTACAATTCCGAGCAGCCCGCCATCCAGACCCCTAAAGGGCGTTGCCGTTAAGATAAAGGGGGTTTTTTTTCCATCTTCATGTTTTTTTTCAATGTCACATTCGACCCGGTTTTCGTCGTTTAGGAGGCGATTCATGGGGCAATCGTTCGTATGACAAATTGAACCCGAAAATAAATCATAACATTTCATGCCAGCTGCGGTGTCTCTGTCCCGGTCTAAAAATCCCAGCAATGCTTCGTTGATTCGTTGAATGTTGAACTGTTTGTCAATAACCCACATGCCGTCAGCGGATGTATTAAATATCTGGTTGAGCTCTATGGCAGATATTTCCACTTCGACCGCCATCTGGTTGGAACGCTCAATCACGGTTTCGAAACTGCGGTTTACAGCGTCCAACTCCTGGTGGGCGTTATCAAGCCTATTTTCATAATCACTAAGCGCTTTTTGGGCGTTCTGGAGTTCAACCACCACCTTCTCCAGCTCTTCCACTTTTTGTTCCAATTCTTTGTATGTCTTTTTTCCAGCCATCAGCAGCCTATCTCCTGACTTGATACCGTGCAGACCTGAAATCGAATCCGGCGCTCGGTCTCGATGATTCCAACAACCTTGGCAGCCTCGCATGCTCCGATCTAATCTTTACGGGATCAAATCCTGTTATAATTATGCAACTTATGCTAATTGCAATATCGGCTCAGGCATTATAAGACTTTAAAGAAAATTTGTATTTTTATCACAATTATATGCCATGCCACACCTCCCAAAAATCATTAATTGCGTATTCAATCATAAATAATACCCGCATCAAGGCCCTGGTCTGTTATTATTTGCCGGCAAGTATCACTCTGGGCGGTTTCAACATAAAATGCAGCGCCCATGCGCTCGGACTGCAATAAGGTTGGCGGTAAAAACGGCTCCACAGATAAAGCATAGTCAATATTTTTTTCGGTTAACAATTTTTCGATGCTTTGCGCTTCTTTAATATTTTTGGCAATATAAATTCGTGTTATGTTGAGATCGGAAAATTTTTCTAATTCAATTCTGCCCATCAAATCAACCTGTTTTTTTTGGGGTTAAATCTATACATGTTAATAGGCCTGCTTGCGCGCGGCGGCTGCCGGTTTGAGTTTTTGCCCAGCAAACCGGGTGTTTGGTACCCGGTTGCCACTCAACCGACCAGGCCCCGATGTGCTTTTGCCTTTCTGCGCTCAGGCGAAAAAATCCGCCATAGACCGCTGGTGAATTAACCTGCCGGAGTCCTCTGGCGGGTAAATTCAAGCCATCCCCTGCTGGGTGCGGGATGGTCATTGACTACCGGGTTCCGGAACGTTAAAATTACTTTAATGATTAACCGGAAGTAGCATATAACCATTGACACGCGAGGCTAATACTTTTCCGGTTTCGATGCAAGTGGCTTTGCGCTTAAACACCGGCTGACGGTGCTATGCAAACAACGAATTATCGAATGCCGGCTGCCTGGTTGGCGGTATTTTTTTATTTGATCCACGCAGGCGTGCTGGTTTACGGCCAACAACCGTATCATATAATCTGGTCCTGCCATTTGGGCTGCCTATTTGTTGGGGTCGGTCTGCTTGCGTCTCAACCCTGGTTATTTTCGGTTGGATTCTTGTGGTTGGCAATGGGGGTGCCCCTGTGGGTACTGAATGTATTAACCGGCGATGAATTTATGCTGACCTCAACCTTCAGCCATATCGGCGGTCTCGTCATTGCGATTTATGGCTTCAGATGTTTAAAAATGCCTCGATTGTCCTGGGTTGCAGCAACCGCAGGGTTGATTTTACTTGGATTGTTCAGCAGGCTGGTTACCCCGGAACATGCCAACGTCAACCTTTCTTTTGCGGTCTGGCAAGGTTGGGAAGAATCATTCCCTTCATATTTCTGGTATGTGGTAATGCTATTAGCCGCGGCGGTCACGTCATTTCTGGTGTTGGAATACACAGTTCGAAGATGGCAATGAATGGTGTTTCAGGCGTCAAAACGGGTGTTAATCAAAATACGGAGATGATAATGCAGTCATGAGCCCGGAGCGCCAGGGCACAGCCGGCATTTCGCCGCGACCCTGCGCCAAAGCCAGGATGCATGAAACTTAACATTCACAATGCCCGTATGGGGATCATCAGGGAATGGTCCGGCGGGATGCGACCTTGCTAAACTTCCAGGGGATCTTTAGCCCGAGTTGCCGCCTGAATACCATAAGCAAAATCATCACCATTGCAACCATGATAAATTCGGTTGATTCCTCCCACCAATCCGCCCAGGCTTGATTTTCGTTGAATGTAAGCAACAACCCAAAACGAAAATAAGAATAGAATGTAAAACCCAGGGCCAGGAAGAAGGGCAACTGGGCTTTGGACAAAGCGTGCCGACCCTTGCGCGTCCAGAAGTAAGCAGTGAGAAACCCCATTGCCCCCAGAATCGGATATATTCGAAATTCTAAGAACAAATTCCAGAAATCTTTGAGCCATAAAACTTCCGTCAAAAATACAGGCATAATGATTCTGAATGGACGCAGCGGCATGCTCACCGGTATCAACGCAATAAAGGCCAGCGCCGGCAGCAAGTAGATTGCGAGCCGGTGAAGGCCGCAGGGCACATTTTCTTTTTTCCAGCACAGTTTGCAGTGTCGTTGGAACACGCACGGTCTTTCGGGGGCCAGATAATGAATCACACGTTCGTCAAAAAACACGACCAGCCCCCAGACAAGCAAAAAGAACATCCCCACCATGCCAAGGCCATGCACAAACTCAAGCCAAACGCTGCTGTTGGCGGCCAGCAAGTAATTCAAGCTGCAAGCGTTTTCGCCGATGAAAAACAACACCATGGCATGGCGTATCAGAACCAAATCGCGAGACCTTTTTGGCCAGAGCATGACGATGACCATCAATGTCATCACGATATAGGCCGGCTTGACGATAAAGGCGGCCAGTGTCATGGCCAGCTGTGACAGCAGTGAAATTTTAACGATCGGCGGCTTCAGGCCCGTTGCCGCAGGGTTCGGGCCCGCAGCCGGTTGAAACGGGTAGCCCAGTTCTACCCAACGGGTGGTGCCTCCGACAAGATTGTAAACGTTACGATAACCGTGGGCCATAATTGACGCAGCGGCGATCTGGGATTGCCAGCCGTTTGCACATACCGTGACAATTAGGCGCTGGAACGGGATTTGAATCTCTTCCAGATATCCTTCGATGCTGTCCCTATCCATCCGAATCGCACCGGGAATATGGCCTTTGCGGTAGTGCCGGGTTTCTCGAAGGTCAAGAATCAGTGGTTTGGTATGATTTGTAATTATTTTATGGAGGTCTGCCGCCCCAATGGATTGTACACCGATAAATTTGGCGGCATAACGTTGGCAGCCTGAAATCGTCGGCAAAAAAAGCAGAATTAAGACAGAAAAAAAGGGTAACAAGTATTTGTTTGGGTTGGCGCGTATGCGATCCATTTGTATTAATTAACCCAGGGGTCGGGGAGTTTCTTGACGAGGTCGCTACATAAATCATCAGCGACTGCATCGTGCAAACTCATTCATAAGGGGTCGTAGCCAAAAAACAGCGATTAGACATTATAGCAACAGGTTAGTAGTAAAATCAACATCGTGCCCCCAAGACACCTTTGGGTTACCGCCTGTTCTTTGGCAACGCTCCCTAATGCCTTCAGACAGTGCACGATTTCGCTGCTGATAATTTTGGGGTGATTGAAAAATCAGACAGGTGCCCACGGCGTGCGCATATAATTTATTGTTGCCATCCATAAGTTTGCCAGCCGCTGTGGCAATACGCTTGCCGGCGTGGATTAACTCGGCTTCACAACGCATTTCCCCTGTTTTTGCGGTAATCGAACGAATAAAATTTACTTTGAATTCCAGGGTCGAACAGCCCAGCCCGATCGGAAGGGTTGAAAGAACCGCGGCTGTCATCGTGGTATCGAGGATAGTGCTGACGATACCACCGTGAACGGTGGCAAAAGGATTGTAGTGATATTCTGCCGGCGTGAGTGTAAAAACGGCCCGACCGCTTGCTACGTCAACGATACGGTAGCCCACAAGTTTGGCGACAGGCGGCGATTCGATCTGACCATTCTTTATTGCCCGCAGGTAATCTACACCACTGATAGCATCTACATCCCTGGCACTAATATCAGGGTCCTCCCAGGTCAGGGTGTGAACGCGTTTGGTGGTGTTGGTTTTATCGCCGGACATATCGGCTCCCTTCTCGAGTTACCCATTCTGATCTTGCTGATGACGGATGCCCTTTACCAGGTATTCAAGATGTTGGCATGACGTACCGCAACAGCCGCCCAAAACCTTGATCTTATATTTTTTGTTGAGCGCGATCATGTGATTACCCCAGTCGTATATGTCATCCCTTTGCAGGCGTTCACATCCATCCAGTTCAGAATGATCTTTGGAAGAGGCATTTGCCTGGAAACCCAGCAAGCGCTGAAAAACAAAACTGCTTTGCCTGTGCGGGTTTAAAAAGGATGGATATGCGCAGTTAACCATATAGCCTAACGGGCGATGGTTGCGCGCGGCGCCATCGATTTCTTTGAAAGCCGCAGCCAGTTCAGTGCCATCCAAGATCAGCCCGGAAGAATTAATGACAAAACTCAAGAGGTACGGAAGTTTTGTCTGTTGCATAGCCAAGGCGATACCGGTGGCTTCTGAAACAGAGGGTAAGGTGGCTGCCAATAAAAAATCAACTCCGGATTCCGCAAGCTTGCGACTTTGCCAGGAATGAAAATTTTCTGCCTGGGCTGTGGTCAATGCATCTTCCGGTTTGTAGCAGTCATTCTTACAGCCGAGCAGACCTCCAACAAAGATACTGGGTGCAAATGTGGGAAATCCATTTTTTATATCCAGAAGAAATTCTGCCGCATCGCGATTTACATTGGCCTCGATTCCGGCCGATTGAAGCCGTTCCGGGTTGGCACGCCAGGTCGGCGTGCAAACCAGAATGGGTATATCCGCTTTGTAAGCAATGTTGATAAAGTTTTTATATAGTTGACCTAAAACTGCCACTCCTTTTAAATCATAAATCAGAAGCGTGTGCTCTAACCGCGGATGCAGTGATATCGAAGTATCGCGACGCAGCGCTTCCACGACCGCGGCTTCGGTGAGTATAACATCAGACGATCTTATTGTGTCTTCCAGGGGCATACTATTTTTTGCCGGTTGAATTCGAGGACCTTGATTCATTACTCCGTTGACGGTTTTCGTAAAGTTATTCCCACCACGTTAGGGATCGGCCAGGCGAAAATATTATCATTATTGTTATTGAAATTTGACTCAAAGCTTCCAATGAACTCGAATTCATCCCCACCGGCTCGGATGTACAACTGGGCCTCCGGCCCTCCCTCAACATACATTGCCCTTGAAATATCAAGTGGAAGCATCTGGAGTATGTTGATCAAGTCATGGGTACTGTACGGGGAACGGGAATGAATAAATAATACGTTTCCCTTTTTATCAATGCCAATGGCGGCCGTACTCCACTTTTTGGGTTGTTGCTTCCAGACGTTTTTACCTTTGCATGAAATCATGCGAATGCTCTGAACGAATGTCCTGTATTTATTCTTCCAGGTTTTAAAATCTTCACACTGACGATCGATTATTTTTACCAGGGGAACCCCGTGACTCTGTCTGTCAAAGGCCAGTATCGTCATATCCTTAGAAAGCCTCGGATTGTTGGTATGAGATTCTGTCCGCATCAGCGATACACTGGTTCTATGATCTGTCTGATACATGCTGGCGTTTATAGCGGCCACCAAACCGTCTCGGTGACACCAGTTTTTGACTGATAGGGTACGTCCCTGATCAGAGGACGTTGTATTGAGCAGCTTGAATTCATAGCGTTCCGGATCGATTCGTAAAACGCTTATCGTTGAGTCCCCCACATCGGAGAGACGGGGCGAGAAAAAAATGCCCAACTCGAGTCCTTCCTGAAGATTTTGCCACTTTGGGTCCGATGGGACCCTCTGGCGATCCTTCTTTTGTCCGGCATCTATAGGCGTAATTGTGACGCCGATGAGAATAAAAAATAGTATCGTTTTGCCGAAGTGTTTCATATTAAGGCAATCATTATTAGACTTTTGGCTGCCGCTGATTCTCCAAATCGGCTGCCTAGTTTTAGACCCGCTGCTCTATGGGGCTATTACGAGCTTGCCCAAATATTGCTTTTTTTTGAAATCTTTTTGTGCCTGTACAATCTGGGCCAATGGATAGGCGCGGGCTAACAGTGGCTTGAGCCTGCCCAGGGTAATATATTCAATCAGATCCCCTGCTTCTTTTTGTGTACCAAGCGTAGAGCCCAGGACATCCAATTGCTTTAGATAAATTTTACGCCAATCAATGGTGACATTGGGGTTGGCAATAGCGCCCGCGGTTACATATCGACCCTTATGCCTGAGAATTTCGAGCAAGCCGGAGACCAGAGGACCGGCAACAACATCAGCCGCCACATCAATGGATGTTTTTCCAAGCTGGTCCCTAATGGCCAAATACCAATCCGGTTCACCTCGGGTTACAACGGCATCTGCGCCCAGTTCCCGTAGACTTTGCGCTTTTCCTTTAGCAGTTACAGCGACGACATTTGCACCCCGTAATTTGGCCAATTGGACAAGGGCTGATCCCACCCCTCCGGAAGCACCAGTGACGATGATGGTTTCGGCCTTCTTCAAGGCGGCACGATTGAGCATATGTTCGGCAGTGAGATAAGCACACATAAAAGTGGCCAGCTGCTCGTCACTGAAAGGCGAATCTATTTTGTGCGCGTTTTCTGACGGGGCACAGGCATATTCTGCAAAACCGCCATCTCTTTCACTGCCGATAAAACCGGTATAAGGGGGATCATCTGTGGTTCGGCCGTATAACGTGGGGTTGACCATTACCCGATCGCCAATCCGGGATGATAACACCCCGTCACCAACATCAAAAATATATCCAACAATATCGGCCCCTTGTATCCTGGGAAAATCGATACTCCCGCCGCGCCAGCCTGATATCGCCGGGTTGTCCTGGGAGCCCCCATAAGCGCCCTCGCGGGTCCAGATGTCCGTGTTATTGATACCGCATGCACTGACTTTGATCAGGACCTCGTCTTTTGGGGGTTCGGGAATCGCGACATCCTCCCGATATTCCAATTGGTCATAGCCGCCAAAGCCTTTAAGTAAAACCGCTTTCATATTTGTGGGCTTCATGGGTGGATTTCCTTTTGCAGCCAATCCTCTAAGTTTCTTTTATCTCGAAGTGGTATCAAAACCTTGCGTAAGGTTTAAGAGCAAGGCGCAAGCCGATCCGCAGTCGCTTAAAAAGCTGTGGCGGGACAAGTGAAAAAGCGCAGTCCGCCAGAGTACTTTGGCGGATGAGCGTACATTTTGAAGAGGTTTGCAATCCGCCAAAGATCTCTGGCGGACTAATTAAGCCTTACGCAAGGTTTTGATCCACTTCTATGATATATCAGGGATGATAGGAGTGGCAAGTCCTATTAAAATAAACTTTACCTGCGGGATATAACAACCTGCCCGCTGTGGCTATTGACGTTGCCACTGTTTCGATAATGCTTAACATATGTGCTTATAACCTTTCACGATTTTTCGTCCCCGAAAGTGCCGGTTGCAGGCAGGGACCTCTAATATTCGATTTTTAGCAAGTGGCAAATAATAGGGAATATAATGAACCGCAGAAATTTTATTCAAACACTTCTTGGCGGGTTTAAAACCATGGCCCTGCTGAGCATTCTACCGCCGTCAACCCTGGCGGCAGTTACACACAGCCTGAAAGGGGAGACATTGCATTATAAACCTTTGAACGGCCGCAGCCTTAAAGATATTTCCCTGAAAAAAATGCATCACGCCGACAACGGTCGCTATGTGAATCCTATCGGTCTACCGCGTCATGGCAGGCTCTGGCAGGTGATGTCCTGGAAACTTTTTCATAGAAATGATTTTAAAAAATACTTCGCCGGAGAGAAGGAAAAATCTGTTTCTATTAACTGGGATCCGATTCGACAGCATCGCGGCCTGTCGATCACGTTTTTGAAACATGCCAGCGTGATGATAAAGGATATTGACCGTACCATTCTGATCGATCCTGTTTTTTCCGAAATCTTCTGGTTTATCAGGGATTTTACGCCGCTGAGTTTCGATCTCACCCAAATGCCGAAACCGCATCAGGTTCTTATCACCCATGGTCATTATGATCACCTGGATAAACCTTCTTTGAACTGGCTGGCCAAGGATACCCACTTTGTGAGCCCCCTGGGATATAATAACGTATTCAAAGATCTGAAGGTCACCCATCGGACCCAGATGGACTGGTATGATACCCTTCACGACAGCGGGCAGGAAATCACGCTGTTACCGTGCAATCACTGGACCATGCGTAATCCGTTCGTCGGACCCAACCGGTCTTTATGGGGCTCATACCTGATAAAAACGACCGGTGGTTTTACCATTTACGTCAGCGGCGACACGGCCTACTTTGACGGTTTCCGCCAAATCGGAGAGCAATATAATATTGATCTGGCTGTATTTAATTTAGGCGCCTATGAACCCCGTTGGTTCATGGCGCCCAGCCATATCAATCCCCGAGAAACTGTACAGGCCTTCAAAGCGCTTAAGGCTGACAGAGTAATGGTGGTGCACTGGGGAACTTTTCGCCTGGGGGATGAACCGGTTCATTTTCCGCCGTTGCAATTCCACAAAGAATTAAAGCGGGAAGGGCTGCTTGACCGACTGGTGGACATCAAGCATGGTGAAACCTATTTTCCGGATTAATTATTTGACCCAGCAGACCGTCGGTTCGGCAAAGGGCGATTGGTATTGAACAAAAAAACGGGTGCAATATATTCTTTCTGATAAAATTTCACGACATACAAAAACAAGACCCCGTCCGGATAGGACAAAATGGGGTCTCGTTTTAGACTGCGGGTAAGGTATTCTCAATGATCTGTTTAAGGGGTGATTGGGTCGCGTTTGTCAATTTTTGACAGAAGGATTTTAAATTCATTGACATCGGTTCCGTTAAACGTCAATATTTGCATACGGTGATCATCAAGGCTTATGGTTTGACCGATATGGTCGCTGACAATTTTTTCAATCATTTTCTGGTCTATCTGATTCGGATCTACTCTAATTACCGCAAATTCCTGTTTGTTTTGGGTTTGTCCCCAAACCTGTTGCTCACCGGGCCTCAGGTAAATTGCTCCGGTATAGAAATCAACGCCAAATGCGATCAGGCCCGGTATGATAAAAAAGAGGAGGCCAACCGCATCAAGGACCGCTATTCTTGTGTCAACATCGCCATGGATTTTTTGACCCCTTCTTTCCGGATACATGATCGTCCCGCAGCCTGCAATCTGTGTTATAAGGACCATCATAATAATAACAGAAAGTACTTTAATAATAACTTTGTTAACCTTCATAGATATTCCCTCCTTTTCTAATGGATCGCATCTGAGAACTCCGCTAGCTTCACAATATGATTGCGATGCGCCTCAATAAAAGCAAGGTCTATTAGAGACCTTGAAAAAAATCCCAGCGCTGAAATATAGCTGTAAACGGTAAAAAAGTCCATAATTGATTTTATTAGAATTGACACATCAATCGCTTTTACTTATTATCCTTTCAAAAAACAAGATCTCGTTATCTTCGAAAAATCGCTTTCATTGTTCTCTGCCCTCCCGGTCATGAGAATAAAATAAGGTAAGGAAGGAATGGATTCGATAGAGACTTTAAATGCCGGCTTTATTGACCAACAATACAGGCTGTGGAAGAAGGATCCCAATTCGGTTTCACGGGATTGGCAATTTTTCTTTATGGGTTTTGAGATCGCCGGTAACCGAGCGCCTACACCCGGGTTGGCCTGGGACCCGGAAAAGGCACTAAAGCAGGCTAAGGTAGAGGCCCTGAAGTATGGTTACCGGGATCTTGGGCATTTACTGGCCTGTATGGACCCCCTTGAAGCCTGCCCCATCGATCACCCTTTACTGCGACTGGAGGCTTTCGGTCTCACGCAAGAGGATCTGGAAACGGAATTTTTTACCCGTCGCTTCGCCGGCCAGCAGCAGGCCCCGCTTAAAATAATTCTTGAGACACTCAAAGAGACCTATTGCCGCGCCATTGGTGTCGAGTATATGCACCTGCAAGACCCGAATGAACGCCGCTGGTTGCAGGATCGCATGGAGCCTGGCCGCAATCGCACGGAACTGAGTGCTGAACAACAGCGCCGGATCCTCATAAAGCTCATTCAGGCCGCACTATTTGAAGCATTTTTGAACAAGAAGTATATCGGGGTCACCCGTTTTTCTCTGGAAGGTGCTATCGTCATTATATCGCTGCTGGATGTGCTGGTCGAACATGCTGCCGGGCTGGGGATTTCTGAAATTATCCTGGGTACGGCCCATCGCGGACGCTTGAATATCCAGTCCAATATTCTTGAAAAGCCTTTTGAAGATATATTCAGTGAATTTGAAAACTGCTACGATCCGGACGACCTGGTGGGTGCCGGAGACGTCAAATATCACAATGGCTTTTTGTCGGATGTTAAGACGGCAACGGGCAAAGCCATGCGGATATATCTGGTCAACAACCCCAGCCACCTTGAGGCGGTGGATCCGGTGGTGGAAGGATTCGCCCGGGCAGGCTATCACAGCGGCGGTACGGTTCATATCGTGATCAACAATCAAATTGGCTACACCACATTGCCTGAGGATGCCCGGTCCACCCGCTATGCCACAGATCTGGCCAAGATGCTCATGATACCCATCTTTCATGTCCACGGGGAAGACCCCGAAGCCGTCATTCACGTTACCAGGTTGGCCGCCGATTACCGGCAGAAATTTGCCAAAGACGTGGTGATCGATGTCATCTCCTATCGCCGCTATGGTCATAATGAAGGAGATGAACCTTATTTTACACAGCCTTTAATGTATGAACGCATTCGAAAACGCCCGCCATTGAACCGGGTCTATGGTGAACAACTGCTGGCAAAGGGGGTGGTGAACAACCAAGAGATTGAAGAAATAGAAAGCCAAATTTCTCGGAAACTGGAAAAGGCATATGAAACCGTCCACGGCAGCGATTGTCCTTTCCCGGAAAACCCCTTTTATGAGTACTGGCAAGGATTTCATGGAGATTATTCCCATGAACCGGTCGAGACCGGCGTTGCCCAGAAACGCCTGCTGTCATTGGCCCGAAAACTGAACAGCGTTCCGGCCGATTTTCCGCTGTTTTCGAAACTGCAGCGGCTGCTGAAAAAACGGCTGGAAGCCGTGGAACAAGGCAGCGGAATCGACTGGTCCAATGCCGAAGCCCTGGCGTTTGCTTCTTTGCTGACAGAAGGGCATCCGATCCGCCTAAGCGGCCAGGACACAGCCCGCGGCACTTTCAGCCAGCGCCACAGTGTGCTTATGGATACCCGGACAGGGGCAGAACGCATACCCTTGAATCACCTCGATGATTCGCAGGAGGCCTTCGCCGTCTATAACAGTTTGTTGGCCGAGTTCAGTGTGCTTGGGTTTGAATACGGTTATTCTCTGGCCCAACCCCGGGGGCTCGTAATCTGGGAAGCCCAGTTTGGCGATTTCATAAACAACGCCCAGTCTGTGGTTGATCTCTTTATAGCCAGCGGTGAAACGAAATGGCAGCGCTTGAGCGGGCTGGTGTTGCTGCTTCCCCACGGCCTGGAAGGTTTGGGACCAGAGCATTCCAGCGCTCGTTTGGAAAGATTTTTGCAGCTATGCGCCGGCGATAACATTCAGGTTTGCAATGCCACCACACCGGCCCAATACTTCCATTTGCTTCGACGTCAGGCTAAACGACAGGTTAGAAAACCCCTTGTGGTTATGACCCCTAAAAGTCTTCTGCGCCATTCGCTGGCCGTTTCCGAGTTAGCGGAAATGGTATCAGGCAGCTTTATGGAGGTTCTCGACGATCCGGCCAATATACCCAAACCCCGGAGAGTACTTTTTTGCAGTGGCAAGATTTATTACCAGCTTTTGCAGCGGCGTCAGGAAGAAGAGGCGGATGATACGGCGATTGTACGTCTAGAGCAGTTTTATCCTTTTCCCAAGGTTCACCTGGCTGAAATTATAGCCCGCTATCACCGAGTCAAAGATTGGTATTGGGTTCAAGAAGAGCCGCGAAATATGGGTGGTTGGCAATTTATACAGCCCCGCCTGGCCGCTCTAACCGACACATCAATAACCTATATCGGCAGAAAGGAAGCCGCCAGCCCGGCAACCGGTTTTCCTGAAGTTTACAAGAGGGAACAATCGGCTATCCTGAATCAGGCGATTCGTTCCCGACAAGGGGATGAGGGCGGCCCGATCAGCTAGTGTTGTGTCCCGCAAATAAGTTATAAAATTCAACGAAAGGTTTGAAAGGTTTTTGCGAGCGACATTGAGCATTTTGGGATTAAGACGCCTGCTGTAGCGGGGCGTCAAATCCGCCGGGGGCGGATGAAAATCAAAAGCTGTCTGAGTCCCGAGCGTCAGCGAGGTCGAGTTCTTTTGATTTAGCCCGGCTTCAGCTGGCGTCCCCAAAATGGTCGCCGGTGCGAGCAAAAGGCTTTCAAACCGCTGCAGGACTATTTAAACTTATTTCTGGAACACAAAACTAGAAGTGGTTTCAGAACCACTTCTAGGCACAGGTTTGAGCTAAAAGCTCGTAGTAATAGATGCAAGCAGCATTAAAAACTTTTATTTTTGTATTTTTTTGTGGAGCTTGAGTTTTAAGGAGCCGCTATGCAAATAGAAATCAAAGTTCCCAGTGTAGGAGAATCGGTAACTGAAGCTATCCTGGCCCAATGGTTTAAGCAGGACGGGGATGTTGTTCACAAGGGCGAAGCCCTTTTTGTGATTGAAACGGACAAGGTTACCCTGGAAGTTGAGGCCGAGGCCGATGGTGTGTTGCGTATAAAAGTCGGCGAGGGGGAGACAGTTGCCATTGGCACGGTGGTCGGTCTCATTGAAACCGAAGGAGTTTCTGCAGCGACCGAAGCACCCGCTGCAAAGCCAGCGGTGAAAGATGCACCTGCAGTCCCGGCAGCGGCGGAGTCAGTTGAAACCGCAGCGCTTGAACCCGGGGCCGAGAAACCGCTCCCAGCGCCGGCAGCAGGCGAGGCAGCTGAACCCACTGTGTTTGAACCCGAGGCCAAGAAACCGCCCGCAGCACCGGCAGTTGAAACCGCAGCGCTTGAACCCGGAGCCGATAAACCCGTCGCAACGGCTGAAAAACCGGCTGCGCCGCCCGGTCTTGCAACGGTTGAGAGCCTTGAACTTCCGGGTTCTAGAATTATTTCACCCTCGGTGCGCCGTTTGATGGCGCAAAAGGGCTTCGATGCAGACCAAATTAATGCTACCGGACCCGGGGGCAGAATCACCAAGGGTGATGTTCTTCTATTTCTTGAACAGCAAGCGGCAGGCATTACCGAAAAATTACCCACCATGCCTGCGGCGCTTGCGGTTCAGGCTCCTCAGACGGTAGATGTTGTTGAGGAAAAAATCAGCCGCAAACCCATGAGCCCGATCCGCCAACGGATTGCAACCCGCTTGCTGGAGGCCAAGCAAAATACAGCCATGCTTACGACTTTCAACGAAATCGACATGAGCCGTGTCATGGATCTGCGAGCCTACTACAAGGAGGCTTTTAAACAGAAGCACGGGGTATCCTTGGGTTTTATGTCCTTTTTTATAAAAGCCAGTGTGGAAGCTCTCAAGGAATTTCCCGAGATTAACGCATTTATTGAAGCCAAAGAAATTATCTACCACCACTATCAGCATATCGGCGTGGCCGTCGGAACCGAAAGGGGTCTGGTGGTTCCGGTGATTCGCCATGCTGAAAAACTCAGCTTCGCCCATCTGGAACAGGCCATTATCGATTTTGTGGCCAAGATTAAAGAAAATAGACTGGATCTGGCCGATCTAGAGGGCGGGACCTTTACCATCAGCAACGGCGGGGTATACGGATCGCTGTTGAGCACCCCGATTCTGAATATGCCCCAAAGTGCTATCCTGGGTATGCACAAAATAGAGAAACGTCCAGTAGTCGTAGATGACGATGTGGTTATCCGTCCGATGATGTATGTGGCATTAAGCTATGATCACCGTATTGTGGATGGGCGGGAAGCGGTTACATTTCTCAAAAGAATTAAGGAACTTGTCGAAAGCCCGGAACGGATGATAATGGAGATATAATTATGGCGACCCAAGAAAACTTTGACCTTATTATTATTGGCGGCGGCCCGGGGGGATACGTCGCGGCTGTGCGGGCGGTCCAGCTTGGATTGAAAGTGGTCTGTATCGAGAAGGAAAACCGGCTCGGGGGTGTTTGTCTGAATGTTGGTTGTATACCCAGCAAGGCGCTGCTGGACTCCAGTGAATTCTTTCATATGGCCAAAGATCGATTTGCAGGGCACGGCATCAAGACCGGCCGCGTAACATTGGATCTCCCGGCAATGATGGCCCGCAAAGATAAAGTTGTGGAGGAACTCACCTCAAATGTCCGCAAACTTCTGGAAGGCAACAACGTACAAATTGTTTATGGCACCGCTATCCTGGCTGGGGAGGATCGCGTGAAAGTGGTGCGAAAAACCGGTTCTTCCGAAAAGAAGAAACAGCAAACTTTTCAGGCCAAATCCATATTATTGGCAACCGGTAGTGAACCCGTGACGGTTCCGGGTCTTGAATATGACGGTGAATATATCGTCAGCTCCACCGAAGCTCTTAAATTCGAAACAGTACCCAAGCATCTAGGTGTGGTCGGCGGCGGCTACATTGGTCTGGAATTGGGCTCGGTGTGGTTGCGGCTGGGAGCTAAAGTTACCGTCATCGAAATGTTACCTCAGATCGCAACCAATCTGGACGGCATGGTTGCCCGCACGCTGAAGCGGATTCTCAGCAAACAGGGCATGGCGTTCCGCTTAAAAACCAGAGTGGACAGTGCCAATATTTCCGGCAAAAAGGTTCGAGCAAAATTAACCTCCGGTGATAAACAGGAGACGTTGCAATTTGATCGCCTCCTGGTTTCAGTCGGTCGTCGACCCTTAACCCGAGGTCTCGGGCTGGAAAAAATCGGGGTTAAAACCGATCCGGAAAGCGGGCACGTCCTGGTGGATGGGTCTTACCAGACAAACATCTCCGGTATATATGCTATCGGAGATCTTGTGGCCGGGCCCATGCTGGCCCATAAAGCTTCGGCCGAAGGCATTGCCGCCGTGGAGTGCATTGGCGGTTTGCCCGGAGAGGTAAATTACGATGCGGTACCGGCAGTGATCTACACCTCACCTGAAGTTGCCAGTGTGGGACTTACCGAAAAAGAGTTAAAGGAGCGCGGGGTTCCCTGTTGCACCGGTACCTATCCTTTTTCCGGTGCCGGGCGCGCGCGCTGTATGGGGGAAATGGATGGTTTCGTCAAACTCATTGCCCATGCCAAAACCGATCGGATTTTAGGCGTGCATATTATCGGTGCCCGTGCGGCCGATATGATTGCTGAATGTGTACTGGCAGTTGAATTTGGCGCCAGCTCAGAAGATATCGCCAGGACGATCCATGGCCACCCCACATTTGCCGAGGCTCTCATGGAAGCAGCCCTGGCGGTGCGGAAGTGTTCTATCTATGCCTCCTAGAATTGGGTTAGCCCGTTGGTCCGTTAAAAAGGGTTCAGGGGTTAGGGTGATTTTTTTGACGACAAGATGATCGCCCCGGTAATTCTAATAGGCAATGGGCTATTGCCGCCTAAAGAGGCAAAACACAGCGTCGATACTTGTTCGAGAGGGAGTTTTAAACAGCTGGCGGCAAAATGAAAGGCAGTTGCCGCTGTCAGGCTTGGCAGGCAACAACCCGGCATCTTGTCGTCAAAAAAATTACCCTAACCCCTGGATCCGTTTGCATTCTGTTTTAAACGGGCTCAATCCCGATTTGAGCGGGACAAACCGGCTAACCTAAAATTGCGCTTTATCCGCCGTTGTTGTGGCGGGCTTATTTTGATCCTAACCCGATGTCTTGAAACTCTCACGGGTGGCTTAGCAAAGACTGAAGTCTATTTCCCGATAAATTTGTCATTTTTGAACTGGCCGACATACTGGGCGCCGTCCGGAAAGATATAAATTCCCTGTCCGTTTTTTCTTCCCATTTTGTATTCGCCCACATATTTTTCACCGTTGCTGAACGTAAACGTTCCTTTTCCGTGAAATAAACTGTCTGTGAACCGGCCTTCGTATTTATCGCCGTTGGGATAGGTGAAAATACCTTGGCCGTTGAACTTATTGTCTTTAAACTCCCCGACGTATACACTTCCATTATAGTAGGTATACGTTCCCTGTCCATGTCTTTTGTCGTCTCTGAATTCACCGATATATTTATCGCCCGTGACAAAGGTATAACTGCCGCGACCGTTGCGCATATCATTTTTAAACTGACCGACATAAACACCGCCATTGACAAAATTGTAAGTTCCATGACCATATCTGCGGTCGTCCCTGAACTCACCGACATAGACGTCTCCGTTGGAAAAGGTGTGACGGCCCTGTCCATGGCGTTTTCCACTTTTAAACGCACCGATGTATTTTTCACCGCTCTCAAAGACATAGGTTCCTTTTCCGTTGCTGCAATTTCCCGAAATGCATTTCCCGACTACTTGAATAGCGTTCAGGGAAACAACAAGAACTGACGTCATGAAAATATCTATTAAGCGATTCAGTTATTGCTCTCCTTGATGGAATTATGGGGTCTGCCGGCGACACTGGGAGCTTTTATGTTGTCCTGCGGAAATTCATGATTGAAGATTTGAAAGGTAAGGGTTTCAGGTCAAAAGGCCTCTAATTTGATACGCAATACACGGTCTGCAAAATGAGGCCTCCCCCCCGGTACTCAGCAGATAGATCACTGGCGCCAGGGGAGTTGTGGTATCCGTAACAGCTATTTTATCAGACACCGGCTAAATTATTTATTCTATCATCTTGGTCATCTTGATTATCGGTTTTGATAATCTGGATGTTCTCCTTTTTTGATCTGCCAATTTTTTTTGATCTTTTTTTAAAACCATTATTCAGGCGCTCGTATAAATAGACCCAGTTAACAAAGCCAACCACCCAGGCCAGAATCCAGAAAAACCAGGATTCGTCCGAAAATTGAATATCAAATACAGGAAGGAAAATCTGGACGATACCGAAACAAATCCCGGCCATAATAACGGCTACAGGCGGACTGATGATAAACCAGAGCATTGAATCATAACTTATTTCATCTCTTGCCCGGCTGTTTGGCAGTTTTACATACATACTTACAAGACTGCCAATCAATCCCATCAACAAGACAGAGTATGGAATGTTAAAACTGGGTAGCATAATGGCATCCGTAACAGTGAGAACAATAAAGCTGGCAAACGCAACAATGGTGTATAGAATAATAACCAGCGAAATGTTTCGCTGCATTCGGGCGGTCGGCTCTTCGATGTCAACCGCCATGGCCCAGAGTTCTTTCTCAATGTCAGGCAGATTTTTGGTTTCAAATACTTTTTCTTTCATCTGCAAGAGTTTGAGGCGGTTTTTAATCTTATTTTTGTCCATACTTTGATCTTTTAATTTCTCTTGATACATGTTGATGGTTTCAATAATTTCATTTCTGTAAGCCGAAGTCTCGGTACAGATTACTTCAGGTTTTGGGCTAGTTTCTTTATTTAAAACCACCTCGGGTCCCTCTTGTTTGTTCATCTTCTCCTCCCTTATTTACAGTCTTTTCTCTTCGTAGATAACCGCAATTGGGTTAGATTTTGATCAACCCAAGTCGCTCGATTCAAAAAGAAGTGTTCTTTTGATACTTTCCGGAAAAATTAGTTTTACACTTTCGGGATAAAAACTAGACCGTGCTAGTCTCTTTCCAAAGCAGCTCCAAAGACTGGGTAAACCGGTCTACCAGACTCAAATATATACTGTTAAATGACATAAATTTACAGAACTGTACATGGCAAGGGTCATACTTTCAAGAAAGTTCTCCAATGTCGCCTGGGCCGCCGCTATATTACCGGGATCCATTGCTTTTAAAGCCGGAAGCCCTTTGCTGATACCCAAAAAGGTCCCGAAAATTCCGCCGATAATAAATAAACTGGGCAAGCGTGAAAACACGTTATTCATCAGCCCAATTGGAATAATTCCCCACAGCTTATTGAAATAGGGGTTTGAATTAAAGGCATATTTTGAAATACTATCAAAATCAGGCTCTCGGCCGGCATCATGATATTTTGTCTGCTTGAGCGTGTCGTCAATTAATGATTTAACCCCTGTTTCAACGATGAAAATCCTGTTTAGCGCTACTACACTCGAATCCTCTTTTCTTTTTCTAAATAGTTTCCGGGCGGTATAGGACTCGTCAAACGTCTTATTTAAGATAAATCCGACAACTTCGTGGAATTTATTGAGCTTTTTATCCTCGGGGTATTCTTTATTTAGAAAACGATGAGTACGGGTCTCGAAGGCGGAAGAAAAATTGTACTCGGATTTCAGAAGGTAATACATCAGAAATTTTAATATGGCCGCAATAAAGAATACGAATATCAAAATTGGCATCAAATTATCAGCGCCATATGCGATTAAGGTAGTTACTATATTATTGATAATTTCACCCATTTAAATTCCTCCTAATCTATTAAGTTGAATCGAATAACGGCACTTTGCAATTTTTCGCAGTCATACTTACTGCAGAATTCATCCATTTCAATGCTTTCCTTGGGCAGCTCTTTTAGAGGAGCGGAGCCCAAATAACTGCGGCCGGTTACTTTAAGGTAGACCATAAGATCCTTCTGATGGTCGTATTGCATATTTCGTCTGTTTAATATGTACATAAATATTGAGCGGGCCCTTCTATAGCTCAGATCCATATTATAGTTTAAAGCCGTGCGTGATTCCTTTGAAAGGCTGTGAGGATTGACGTATTTCCCCAGGTAAATCGGTGATGCAGATCCAACGACTTCAATGGATTTTATGTATTTATTGACATCGCTTTCGCTAAAAATACTTCTGGTATAAACTGGAATTATCTTTTCCAAATACTGTTTCATCTCGGGTTTTAAAACATCACTATCGAAATCAAAATAGGCCTGGTCAAACGGCAAAGTGACTTCTCCGGTGGCTTCATCGATTTCGGCACCGATACCATGCCGGTTGAAATTTTCTTTGAGGCTTGAAATGATGTTGTCCCGTAGTTTTTCCTTGGTTTGAAAATCGGCAAGTTTTCTCTGAAGCTTTTCTTGATCAGCCAACAGTTTTTCTTTTTCACCTTTGGCAGCCTTCCGGCCTTCTTGCAGTTGACCCAGTTTTTCTTTGGTTTTACCCAGTTCTTTCTGCAAAGCCTGCTGGGAGGCTATAAGTCTTTCTTTATCGCCCTCAACGGCGGCTTTGCCTTTTCCCAGCTCCCGCAGCGCGGCCTTGGATTTTCCCAGCTCACCCAGCAGTTTTTGCTGATCGGCCAGCAGTTTGTCTTTATCGCCCTCGGCGGCGGCCTTGCCTTTTTCCAGCTCGCGCAGTGCGGCCTTGGATTTTCCCAGCTCACCCAGCAGTTTTTGCTGATCGGCCAGCAGTTTGTCTTTATCGCCC
>CAMYNZ010000188.1 GCA_947259865.1 uncultured Desulfobacterales bacterium
CCGAGATGGTAATAATATTTGCAGCTTCGCTGCTGATTGGTTTCCCTTTGCCGTCCTCTCAACGGCAAAGGGAAAAAATAAATTTCTCTGCGATCTTCGCGTCTCGAGCAAAGCGGGCGGTGAATATGTCCTACCAGACCAGTGAAGAAGCGAATGAATCACCAATTCATTGGGTGACTTGGGACATCAACGACTACATAGTCGTTCCATTGAAAAGGAAAGCTCACGGACCAGGTCTTCGCCGCTGTGATAGTGTTCGCGATCGATCCAGGTTTCACTCAATTGATGCATCCAGATTGTCGGTGCGGGCGGATTTTTGATCCAGACGGTACCGGCTGTATAAAAGAGATAAATATCCCACCCCACCCTGTCTTTATAGCCGAGACTGCCGGCAATCGACGTCCCAGATCGTTTGTTGGGGTCGTAAAATTGGCGCATCCGCAGATCTCTAAAATTGGCGGCTTCAACCCCGGCTTTTTCCTTTGAATCTTCGGGCAGCATTTTTAGCCACACAAAGCTGATGCTGATATCGGCATTTGAATATTTTTTTATAATCGATTCCTGTACCGCCCGGGCACCCCGTACACTTCAGCCCGGTCATGTCGGTGACAGCAGGGCCAAAAACCGCAATCGCTTGCTGTTGTCGTTAAAATGATTTTTCAGCGGCTGCAACGATCTGTCAAGTGAGATCAGCTTGATGGATTGGTCAATGCTCATCTGTTTTATGCCCTTCAAACTATTTTTGATCTTTCATAATCTAACTACCCCGATCCCTGATTTCCTGGCCTACTCCAAATTCATATTTTGGAATAATCCCCGTGGCGCCCGAGTCCATCAGTGAATCTCTGGGCACCCGCAATTCCTTCTTTTTTAAGGGCATCCAGACCGTTGTACCACTCTCGCTCCAAGGCTTCACGCACCGGCAGACCATGTTGCAGATAGACCGAACGCCGGTCGGCCCGCATGCATTCCTGGGGAAAACGGGCGATCTCGCGGGCCATCTCTTCAGCAGCCTCACGGGCCTTACCGTTGGGAACCACAAGCTCGCACAGACCGATGCTGTAACACTCCCGGGCCGGCACCTTGCGCCCGGTCATGATAATTTCCAGCGCCTTACCCATACCCACCAGTCGCGGGAGACGCACCGTACCGCCATCGATCAACGGTATACCCCAGCGGCGGCAATAGACACCGAAATAGGCGCCCTCCTCCATAATCCGAACATCGCACCACAGCGCCAATTCCATTCCGCCTGCCAACGCCGGCCCGGCAATGGCGCCGATTACCGGTTTGGAAAGTTCCATCCGGCATGGGCCCATGGCGCTTCGCGGGGGCTGAGAACCGTCGGTCGGTATATCCAATTCCTCTACTTCCAGTTTGCCTTTGTTGGCGGCGGCGTATTTGAGGTCCCATCCGGCACAAAAACAGTTGTCCTCTCCACAAAACACTGCCGCACTGGCTTCGGGATCCCGGTCAAAATCCTCAAAGGCGGCGAATAAGGCCTCGGCTGTTGCGGGATCAACTGCGTTGCGCGCCTCGGGCCTATCGATGATGATGGTCGTCACCGGTCCGCTTTTCTCGACATTCACTGTCATGGTCTTTCCCCCCTCTAGAATGATTGATTGGATGAGAATTTATTACTGCAAGTCTTATAAATAGTGGAATAAGAGATGGGTGTCAATGAGGAGTGTTCAGGGGAACCCTGAAAAAAGATTGCTTCGTATCGCTCCTGATGATAGTCAACTCAGGGATCGAGGTATTTTTTCCACCCCAACTCTGAAACGAGCGAAATGAATTTTATGGAATCTTTAACTTAAGAGGACAGCAAATCATGACGACACCACCGTTGCACTACCAGACCATCACAGAGTTGGCCGCTCTCATCCGCAGGGGTGATATAACCGCCGTTGAGCTGGCCGAGCACTTTATTTCCCGTATCAACCGTCTGGACGATACGCTGAATGCTTACCGACTGAAGTGCACTGAGAGAGCACTGGATCGGGCCAAGATGGCGGATAGGGCTTTAGCAGAAGGCAACGGTCACGGTCCGCTGCACGGTATACCTTATGCCGTAAAAGATCTATTCGATGTCAACGGTCTACCGACAACCGCCGGGGCCAGAATTTTCGAACAGCATATAGCCACAGAGGATGCGGCGGTGATTCGCAGCCTCGATCGGTCCGGAATGATCCTGCTGGGTAAAACCAATACGGTCCAGTTTGCCTTCAGCGGCGTGGGCATCAATCACGACCACGGTACCCCTCACAATCCCTGGAGCAAAACCCATTACCTGCCGGGCGGCTCCAGCAGCGGATCGGGTGTGGCGGTAGCCGCGGGCCTGGTGCCAATGGCCCTGGGGACAGACACCGGCGGATCCGTGCGCGTGCCGGCGGCGCTTTGCGGCACCGTAGGACTCAAGACCACTGTCGGTCGGATCAGCCGGGCCGGTGTGTACCCGCTGAGCTGGAGCCTGGATTCGGTGGGCGTTCTGGCCCGTTCGGTGGAAGATGCCGCTCTGGTATATCAGAATATCTGCGGTTCCGACGGTAACGATGATACCACTTTAGGCCTGGCACCCCAGGATGTCCTCAGGGATTTAAAAGCCGCTGTAAAAGGCAGGCGATTGGCATTTGCCGATACCGTCTTTTTTGATGACATTCACCCTGAAGTAAACAAACAGGTGCGTGCATGTGGTGATGTTTTTAAACAACTGGGGGCCGAGGTATCTGCCATCGAATTTCCTGAAGCTGCAGAAGCCAGGCAATTGAACCCGGGCGGGGTGTTTATTGCATCCGAGGGATATACGCTCAACAAAAAGTGGTTGGAGGAAAATTTTGACCGGCTGGATCCCGTAGTGGCCCGGCGCATGATCATGGGCAAGGATATCACAGCCGCAACCTATTTGGAGAACACACTGGCATCAAAACGCCTGCGGGCAAAGGTGTACAATGTACTAAAAGACCTTGATGCCTTGCTGGTTCCCACCACATGTGTGCCGGCCAAACCGGTGGCTGAGGTGGACGCCGATATGGATACCTATTTGAACCACAATGCAATCTATCTGCGCAACACCAATATCGGTAACATCCTGAATCTCTGCGGCCTGAGCGTGCCCTGCGGATTTACCACGGACGGCTTGCCCATCGGCCTGCTGATATATGGCAAGCCCTTTCAGGAGGAAGTCATCTTGAACATCGGATATGCCTTCCAGCAGCACACCGACTGGCACCGGCGCAGACCGGATTTGTCATGGCTGGAAAACGCGTAGGATTGGTTTAAAAACTTCAAATTAGGCTCAATAGCTGCGTTGCAAACCTCTTCAAAATGCTCCCAGAAGAAAGTGAGCTAAAGTTAAAAGTGAACTAAAGTGTCTAAAGTCCGCCCTGGTGCGATTTGTTCATTTATAGATCTGGGCTAAGTATGATTAAAAACCTGACTTCTTAAGTATAATGCAATGGTGATCGGCCTGGGCCAGGGTTAATGAATTCTGTCGTTTTTATAAAAGACGGAGCGAAGCGACACTTTAACTTTAGCCACTTCGAACTTTAGTGCATTTTAGGCACTTATATTATTCATCGGTTAACATATCAACTTAGCGATAACTTCCTTCATTATTTCAGTGGTCCCGCCGCCGATTGATAAAATGCGATTATCCCTGTACAGCCTCTCGACCACATTGCCGCGCATGTAACCGTAACCGCCCAGTATTTGTACGGCGTCGTAGGTGACTCTGTCGCTGGTGTTGCAGGCAAAATTTTTGGCCATGGAAACTTCCTTGACCTGGTCCAGCCCATTGTCCATCCTGGCGGCTACACGATAGGTATATTCTCGACTCACATCCACCAGGGTGGCCATATCCACCAGTTTGTGCCGGATCACCTGAAATCCAACCAGCGGCTTGCCAAAGGCTTCCCGTTGCCGGGCATAGGCTAAGGCTTCTTCAAAAGCCAGTTGAGCGGTCATATTGGCCATCACGGCCAATGCCAGTCTTTCCGTTTGGAAGTTTTCCATAATCAAATAAAAACCTTCATTTTCTTTTCCGATTCGATTGGTAACCGGCACACGACAATCGTCAAAGTATATTTCAGCGGTGTCCGAAGCCCACCAACCGGTTTTTTTAAGTTTTTCAGAAACGGAGTACCCCGGTGCCGTGGCGTCGATCACCAACAGACTGATTCCGTTTACCCCCGGCCTGCCGGTGCGAACCGCACAGGTGATCTGATCCGCCCGGCAACCGCTGGTGATAAAGGTTTTGTTTCCATTAACGATGTAATGGTCAACTTCCCTTATGGCGGCGGTTTTTAAGCTGGCAACATCCGAACCGCCGCCCGGCTCGGTTACCGCCAGCGCCGCAATGCGATCTCCGGATAAAACAGGTTCAACAAAGCGGCGTTTTTGATCTTTGCTACCGTGGTTTACGATCGGCGGCAGGGCGATGTCCAATGAACTCAGTCCGGCCGCCAGGCCCCCGGAGCCGGACCTTATCAGTTCTTCGGTCGCCGCGATTTTAAAAAAAATATCTCCGGGTGTTCCGCCATATTCCTCCGGATAGCCGATCCCCAGGATACCAACTCCGGCAGCTTTTTGATAAAGCTCTCGGGGAAATTCTCCCTGTTCTTCCCACTCATCAACATGGGGCCGGATTTCTTTGTCAACAAATTCTTTTATTGACCGTCGGACCATATCATGGGCTTTGCTAAAATATTGCTGGTAGTCCGCCTTGGTGGTGAAGTTATATGACATGGCGCTATCCCCTTTCAAAATGTTTACCAGATAACAAAGCAGGTGGTGTTAGATTCTGTGAAGTTCAAGAGGGTGGGCCGACATTTTTTGGTTGGCTGTTTTTAATTGCTGCACCCCGGAAATCACCGCCACGGCCTTTGCCTGATTTTGGGAATCAAAATATTTTTCGGCCGTCCGCAGAACCTGTTTGCGGGTTAACGCGAGGATTCTTTCCTTATAGTCCTGACGCGCTTCATCCGAAAGTGAAATAATCTCGCGGTAAAACGCTTTACGGGCTGCGGCTCCCGGGGCATCCGGCTTATCGATATCCGCACATATCTGTAAAATGGCCTCATTGATATCTTCTTCGCTGTAGTCGCCTGACCGAATAAAGTCAGCAGCCTGGTTAAATACATTCAATGTCGAAACAATGTGGGGGTCCCGGTAGGAGGCAAAACTAAACAGGCCGTCTTCGGAATTGTAAACGGCAAAACCACCATAAGCGCCCCCTTTTTCGCGGATTTCGCGGTGCAAATACATGGATCGAAGAATTTTGCTTATCACCGCCAGGGCGGGAGCATCTTCGTGCGCCATGCGAACGGTCTCAAAAGACTGGGCCACAAATGAGACCGCTGTAGCGGTGCTCCATCCTTCCCGGGGAATTTTATTTTCAGTATCAATGGTTGGGGAACTGAACGTATTTTTTAATTTGGTCGTGTCGACGGTGCCGCTTAATTGCTTTTCTATATCGGCCAGCATGGCAACCGCCTTTGCAAATGCAGCTTCTTCGCCTATCAAGGCCATTTTGACATTGTCGCGGCCAAACAGATTTTTACCGATGGCGGTTAACTCGGCCGCGACGGATTGTAAGCCTGTCTCCGTCAGGTCATCAGTAAGGGTTTTGATTGTTTGGACCAGATGAATTCCGCTCCAGATTTCGCTCAGCCGCCTGGCAGTCGAAAAATTCATGGTTGCGCGCGAAATGGCCAGGCGGTGCCCGTTGTGTATGATCATGGCTTCCAAATTTGCCCGGTATTCCAGCAGGAGGTTCTTTAATCGGCTCAGATTCGAAAAATCGAAATGTAAGAGCAACTCTTCAAAAATTTCAAACATCGCGGCCTGATTTCGAACCAGGCATTTGGTGCTAAAAGAAATAAAGGGAACACAAGCGCCGGCGCCGTCAAATCCGGTGCGGGCATGGGCCGACAACCGCAGTCCGCCGGTATACAGATCAATGCGTTGTGCCATATCGGTATAATCCTGCAGGGCGGTCCCCATTTTCGGCAGGGCAAAGCAAAAAAAAGGCACAAGCGGTAAAAGCTGTTTTTTCACCGAGCCGACGCCGGCAGCCATTGCCAGGTAGAAAATACCGGAGGTCGGCTGTTCGTAACCGTTGGCCGCAATATCGGGAAAGGAAGTCGAGGCGTTAACCCGGGGCACGGCCGGCGGAATGTCTTCCCGGACCAGGGTGGGCAGAGAGGATACATCTTCGTCCGTCTCCTGCAGCTTTATGAGTAATTCCGAATCCAGGATAAGTTTTTCAAGATCCGAACGCGACATGTTGGCTTTAATCTTCTCAAGTTCCGCTGCCAGCCGGTCCCTTTCTTTGTCTTCCATGGTTTGATCGGGCACCAGCCTAAAGAGAACCCGATGCGTGTTTTGAAGAAAATATTTTTTTATGTGCTCTTCGAAAAAGGGGCCTTTAGACATGCTAGCCCGCAATTTTTTCAGATCGTCATCCAGCCGCAGCCTGCTGACGGGATCACCCTCGTGAAGCCAGCTTCCGGCGATAACCAGCAGCTGTTTGATACCGAAGGGATACGGGCTGTTGGTCACCTCTTTGCGATGAAACTCCACCTGATGAATTGCAGATTCGATCAGTTTATCGTCAATTCCTTCAGTGACCAGCTCGTTTAGCGTATCGAAGATGATCGTTTCTACCTCCGGACCGTCGGATTTTGTCACATCTTTCAATCCGCATACGAACATCGTATCCCTGTTCTCTGCATCGAAACCGGCGGCATCACACAGTGCGGTTCCAAGCTGGGAGTCAATCAGCGCTTTTCGCAGGGGCGAAGCGGCATTTCCCATCAGGATCTGTTCCAGGAGCGTCAGAACCAGGACCTCAAAGGTGTCTTTTATGTCCGTGGTTAACCAGGCCACGCATATTTGATATTTTTTTGATGGATTTTCATTTTTGTCCAGGGGATAGGGAAAATCAGCTCTTTGCGGTTGGCGCCAGCGCGGCTGAGCGGGTACTTTTGAATCCGGATCAATTCTTTCAAATTTATCCAGAATTTTATCCTGTATAAAAGACAGGTGATTTTTCAACGGCAAATTTCCGTAGGTATAGAAAAATGCATTGCTGGGATGATAATAGCGCCTGTGGAAAGCCATGAGTTGATCGTACGTCAGCCCGGGGATTTCAGCCGGCTCGCCGCCGGAGTTGTTGCTGTAAGTCGTCGAAGGGTAAAGGGTTTTTAAAAGGGAGCGGGCCATCACCTGATCCGGTGAAGACATAGCGCCTTTCATCTCGTTATAGACCACGCCTTTGTAAACCAGACGCGTTGAATCATCGCTATTTAAATCACCTTCAAGTTCGAGACGGTGGCCTTCCTGTTTAAAACTGAGTTCCTC
>CAMYNZ010000189.1 GCA_947259865.1 uncultured Desulfobacterales bacterium
TTAACGTCGTCTTGCCATGATCAATGTGACCAATCGTGCCTACATTCACATGCGGCTTCGTCCGCTCAAACTTCTGCTTCGACATCTTAACTTCCTCCCGCTGAATTTGGTAAGTTACGTTTTTTACAATAACGCATTGTATGCTTGTCACAGTGCAGCTGATAAACCATTTTTATATTCAGCTGTCTGGAGTTGCAAATGTTGGAGCCCACGACCGGAATCGAACCGGTGAACCTCTTCCTTACCAAGGAAGCGCTCTACCGACTGAGCTACGTGGGCGTTGTCAGAACTTCGTATTTAATCGTTTCAGGGCTGCTATAATGTATGATTTGGAGCGGGAGACGAGATTCGAACTCGCGACATCCAGCTTGGAAGGCTGAAGCTCTACCAACTGAGCTACTCCCGCCCTGGCAAACCCTTATTGTCATATTACGTATAACCCCATCGCTGAACATAAAAGGAGGTCGCAATGAACTTGCATACAGTACGCTGTAAGACGCATGCAGGAAGTCATGTAGTTCTTATCGATCTCGAGATATGTATCGAAATCTCCTACATTCAACTTGCTTTGAGGTTGGTGGTGGGGGGAGGATTCGAACCTCCGAAGGCTTTGCCGACAGATTTACAGTCTGTTCCCTTTGGCCGCTCGGGAACCCCACCGGAAAAGTATGGAGCCAGAGACAGGAGTCGAACCCGCGACCCGCTGATTACAAATCAGCTGCTCTACCAACTGAGCTACTCTGGCCCGCAAAAAACATTGCCGGCGATTCTGATTTGAATAATAATGATAATACGGCTTCCAATACTGGGCGCTAATACGAAAATAACCCCTCCTTTTACCTGTCAAACTTACAAACTTCAAATTCATTTATTCTGGATTAATTGATAATAAAGACAGATATACTGAATTATTATAGTATTAACCTATATTTTCATCAAAATTCTTTGCTTTTTGATAATTTTTTAAGTTTTTCTATTCTCAGATAGATAAATATCGGTGAAAATTAGGCTCGCGAAAAATGAACAACAGCGAATGATCGCTCAACAGTAACGCTAGAACGCCTGTTGTCAAGGTTATAGGCATAAAATGGTTTTAAACCAGACCCGGTTTGCCGGTTAACAACCGATCGGTAATAATTCCTGTATATAAACTATTGAAAAAAAAATGAATACCTATTACAATATTTTTCAAAATGAATGCCAAGGCCCGCATATTGGAATCGTATGCGACTATCCACTGCGGGATTAGGCTTGACAAAATTACCTGAATTTGTTTAATCCGACAAAAATATTTATAGGCTAGCTGACTGATCATCTATAACCGCAGGTAATTGCCGGAAGTTGTCTATGGGAACATATTGGATAAAGTTGAGCGGAGTTTTCCTGCCGATCATGCTGTTTATTGTGTCGTGCACGTCCATCCAACCCCTCTTCAAAACATCGAATCCCCGGGACCCTGGTTTTAATCCTTTCGGGAAGAATACCCCGGTTGATATCCCAAAAACCGAAAACGCCGCCACAGACAGAACAGAAGATACGCATACCACGTCTGCCGCGCAAACATCGCAGGTTGAAGTATCCGTGCTTTCGGATGTCTCGGGCACGAATGAGAACGCGTTGCCGGGCCCCCGGGACGGTGCCCGGGGATTCAAAGAGAAAAAGGTTCAGTCCATCCTGGATGAGGCACTCGAATATTGTCAAGCTTCCCAGGAATTTTGGCAAAAGGGTGAACTTGAAAACGCAGTCGAAGCTCTCGATCAGGCCTACGCGCTTATTTTAAAGATCAACATCGATGACCAGCCCAAACTCATCCAGCAACAAGATAACCTGCGATTTTTAATCTCGAAACGCATTCTCGAAATTTATGCTTCGCGCAATATCGTCGTCAATGGAAAGCATCAGGCCATACCCACCGTTATAAACCGGTATGTGGAGACCGAGATCGAACGATTTACCAACGGAGAGGAGAAAACCTTTTTTATCGAATCCTACAAACGCTCAGGTCGCTATCGCCCATTTATTAAGGCAGAGTTGATAGAGGCCGGTCTTCCCACCGAATTGTCCTGGCTGCCGTTGATTGAGAGCGGTTTCAAGGTAAACGCTTTCTCAAGGGCCCGGGCGCTTGGACTCTGGCAATTTATCCCATCAACCGGATACAAGTTTGGATTAAAACGCAACAAATACATAGATGAAAGGCTTGATCCTGAGAAATCTACCTGGGCGGCCATCGCATATTTGAAGGAATTGCATCAAATTTTTGGAGACTGGACAACCGTGATGGCCGCCTATAACTGCGGAGAGGGCCGAGTATTGCGGGTGATCCGCCATCAAAATATTAATTATCTTGATAACTTCTGGGACCTGTATGAACGGCTGCCATTTGAAACCGCTCGATATGTGCCCCGGTTTCTGGCTACGCTTCATATTGTAAATAATCTCGAACAGTACGGACTCGATGCGGTAAAGCTCGATCCCCCGGTGAAATACGAGACAGTGGCGGTGTCGAAACAAATCCATCTCAGGCACGTGGCAACGGCAATTGGCGTTTCCCAGGAGATTGTCAAAGGGCTTAATCCCGAACTGCGGTACAAGCTTTTGCCGCCGGACACATATGCGCTCAGAGTGCCTGCCGATAAGGGCCAACAACTTTTGGCAACACTTAATGAAATCCCGGTTTCATCACCCCCCCAACCGACATTTGTCTACCACAGGGTGCGTCGGGGAGAAACGCTTTCTGTCATCGCCAGGCGTTATCGAACCCGTGTCAGAAAAATAATGCGCGCCAATAAGTTGCGCCGATCCAACTATATCGTTGCGGGCCGACTACTGAAGATACCCCGGCGCGGATACGAATACCGACCCCCGACAAGAAAAAAGCTAAAGTCCAAACACGGTCCAACCCATACCGTGGCCAGAGGTGATTCGCTTTGGATAATTGCCAATCGCTACGGAACGAAAGCGCAAACAATTCAGCAGCTCAACAACCTCTCCTCTGCAGAACTCTACATCGGTCAGATCCTTATGTTACCCCAAGACGCGTCCGGTCAGGAAAACAGCGATTTAAGGACCTATCGGGTTGAACACGGCGACAGTCCTTTTGAAATTGCCGTGCGGCATAATATGAGCCTGGACCGTTTACTTCGCATGAATAACCTGACGACGAGCAGCACCATTTATCCGGGACAAAAATTGGTTGTCGAATAATTTTCTATTTCTTACCACCGGATTCGACCAAATGGGATCGGTAGGGCAGCAGACAAATTGGTATGTCATCACCGGTGCACCGAGTTCGGGCAAGACGTCTGTCATACGAGAACTTGAAGGGCGCGGCTACCGCGTCGTGCACGAAGTGGCCAGGGCTTATATCACAGAAGAATTGGAGAAGGGCCGAAAATTAGATGATATCAAGGCCGATGCCCTGACGTTTGAACAGCACATTCTGGATCGCAAAATTGACATCGAAACCTCTCTGCCCAAGGATGCTGTCATTTTTTTGGACCGCGCCATTCCGGACAGCATTGCTTATTACAAATTGGAGGGTCTCAATGCGGCGGAGTGTCTGGAAAAGAGTAAAACCGTGCGCTACAAAAAAGTGTTTTTATTTGAACGGTTGGTTTTTGAAAAAGACCCCGTTCGCGCAGAAGACCAAGCCATGGCAGCAAAGCTCGAATATCTTCTGGAACAAAGTTACCGGGTACTCGGTTATACTATCTTGAGGGTCCCGCCAATCCCGGTTAAAGCGCGTACCGATTTTATCCTTAAGCATTTGTAATCGTTTCCACCCTAAAGGGTAAATGATTCCTGCGTACGCTTTCATTAATAAACCCCGTGTGCCAACAAGCTTATCGTAACCCCCCACAAAAAAGGTTGATTTTTTATAATAATTTATATAAAATACAGTAATTTAACCAATACATGCTAACAAAAGACGAGCAAAACTCAAACAAAGCCATCAAAATAATAATCTTCATACTGTCAAAGAGACGTTATCTGTAAATTTCTTTTTTTATAAGACCGGGACGTAAAATCCTAACTAAGTCAAAGGAGAAAAACGGATGATTAAAAAGATGGTTGTTCGATTGCTTTTGCTGTTTTTTTTGCTCTTTGTAAACTCTGAAGCCTGGGGGCTGGTGGCCAGCAACGATTTTTTCGGCCTGGACTTTCGCTTTAACAATCCTGGCGCCAGATCCACCGCCATGGGTGGGGCCTTTATCGGACTGGCTGATGACGCCACCGCAGCCTATGCCAACCCGGCCGGATTAACCATCCTGACCGAGCCGGAAATTTCAGCCGAATTCAAGCACGGCAATTATACCAACCGGGTGCCGCAAATCACCGGTACCGATGATTTCACCGACAGCAATCACAGTGTATCCTTCTTGAGTCTGGCCCATCCCACCGAAAAAGCCAATATCACCGTCTACCGCCACCATTTAGTCAACATCAAAACTGAATTCGATATCTTTGAAGAAATCGACCACCGGGATGAAATCGAGGTTGATTTGGATGTCATCACGTTAGGTTTGGGGGTGGGTTTTAAGGTAACCGATACCTTCTCTATGGGATTTTCCATCGGATTTGCCCAGCTCGAATTCTATTCCCAGGTTGATAGATTTGATCTTAGCGGAACAGACCCGCAGCCCAGCGAGTTTGAGTACGTCAACGACGAAGACAGCTCCGAACTATATACCCTGGCTTTTTTGTGGAATCTTACCGGGAAGTTGAGTATTGGTGCCGTCTGGCGTTACGGTCCTGAATTTAACACCGACAAAGAGCGCTGGAATCAATTCAATTCGGTTCCGCTTCCCGCAACCGAATATGAATTTGCCCTTGGCTGGAAGCTGGCAAATACGCTTAAAATCCCGGACGTTTATGGCGTGGGCATCTCATATCGATTACTTCCCAATCTGACCACCGCCCTGGATGTCAATTATGTTGAATACTCTGACCTGCTGAGGAATTTTAGATTCGAGCCCGGCGGTTTGAATGATGCCGACGACTTTGAAATTGACGATACATTTGAGATCCATATCGGCGTCGAATATGTAATGAATTTGGGCAATGTGCCGTTTGCCGTGCGCGGCGGTTATTTTTTTCGACCGGACCACAGTGTGCGCTTCGTCGGTCCGGTAACATCGCCGGATGATCTAGAACTCAAAAATCGGCTGGACAGCAAGGACGATGACGAACATATCTTTTCCGCAGGCTTTGGGACCGTACTGTTTGATATCCTGCAAGTTGATGTGGCCGGCAGTTACAGTGAATTTATTGCCGAGGGATCGCTGTCGGTCGTATATCGCTTCTGATGGCAGCCTGAAAACATCTGATTCAACGCGTCTGTAACAAAATTGATGCCGGGCAGGAATCCAAACAGAGGGGCGAACAAAAATGAACGCTATTATACGATCAAAATTATTCTTTGTTTTGCCAGGTATAAGTTTAGGACTGGTCCTGATCCTCATGACGGCATCATCCGTATGCGCTTTGGAAGCCTACAAAAAATTTTATTTGGAAGGATTGGAATTAAAAGAAAAAGGACAATGCGAACAAGCCTTGGCGGCCTTTGGCAAGGCCCTGGCCCAAAAAGACAAAGAAAAAAAGAAAATACGATTTTACGGTATGCGCTACGGGGAATACATGCCCCATCGCGAAAAGGGTATTTGCCCTTACCGGCTCAAACAATACAAACAGGCCGCAGCAGAGCTTGAGGTTTCGCTGGCTATGGTTTCCAGCGACGCGGCTCGAAAATACCTGAATCTGGCAAAAATAGAGATGGGAAAACTCAAACCGGAGGATGTTATCGAGGTTGTTCAAACACCTGTTGAGCTCAAGCAAATTAAAAAAGCCCGCTCAATAAATCGCTATGCTGTCGGGGTGGTGATCGGCAATCGAGACTATTATAACAGAGACATCCCACCGGTAACCTATGCCATCCAGGATGCCACCATGGTGCAAGAATACCTCATTGAAGCTTTCGGATACAGAGAGGGCAATGTCATATTCAAAACCAACGCCACCAAAGGTGTTTTTGAAAATATTTTCGGGTCGGCCCAGAACCACAGGGGCATGCTCTATGACTATCTGACACCCGGTAAATCCGATGTGTTCGTATACTATTCGGGCCACGGAGCACCCAGTCTGGAATCCAGGAAAGGCTATATCTTGCCGGTCGACGGCAACCCCAATAATGTCGCTATCGGTGGCTATTCCCTGGACTTGCTCTACGCCAACCTTGCCAAACTTAAGGCACGTTCAATAACGGTCGTTACCGATGCTTGTTTTTCAGGAGCGCCGTTGTTTAAAAAGGCAAGCCCGGTGGGCATCATCGTAAAAAATCCGCTGATCGCCGCAAACAACACAAGCATCATGAATTCTTCAACCGGAACCGAACTTTCGAGTTGGTATCCGCAAAAAGGCCACGGCCTTTTTACTTACTATTTTCTGCTCGGGATTGCAGGAAAAGCCGATATGAATAAAGACAAAAAAATAACCGTGACGGAATTATCCAATTTCGTAAGGGAAAATGTGCCCTATATGGCACGCAAACTTCATGGCGGGCGCAAACAAACCCCGACCTTTAAAACCTCCGACAAAATACAGGTGCTTATCAATTACAAATGAAAATTCAATTTGCAATATCGCTGACAGTTTTATGGCTGGTGATAGGATTTTGGAGCGGACCGGGGGTAAGGGCTGAAAGCCGTTCGGTCACAGCCACCGGTGTGGCGGCGCTTGCGAATCTGACCCCGGCGGAAGCGCAAAAATTGGCCCTCAAACGCGCACGCCAAGCTGCGATTGAAGAAGTGTGCGGCGTGTCGATTCAAGCCGAAACCTTTGTTAAAAACAACATGCTTGAGGCGGATTTTATACACTCGGTATCATACGGCCATATCATATCCGAAAAAATCCTCAGCTGGGATGCGACCGTATCCCAGAAATCTAAATCACATCCGCCGCAAATCGCATACGCCGTAACCATAAAAGCAACCGTAAAAAAGGAAACAGGTAAACCGGATCCCTTCTACCAGGTAAATGGCCGGTTGAATAAAAAGATATATCAGACCGGTGATGAAATGATTATCACTGTAACGGCCACTAAGCCGGGCTATATTTCGGTGCTCAACTTTTCTGCTGACGGCAGTGTGATACTGCTTTTCCCTAACCGTTTGAACAGAAACAATTATGTCAAAGCGTTGCAGAAGCTGCAGATTCCCTCTGAAACCGAACGCAGCGATGTGCTGAAATTACAGGTCTC
>CAMYNZ010000190.1 GCA_947259865.1 uncultured Desulfobacterales bacterium
TGGGGATGACTATTTAACCAAACCATTTGCATTTTCTGAATTACTGGCCCGGATCCAGGCCTTGATCCGTCGAGCAAGCGGAGCCTCGGAACCTACCGGTCTTTCAGTGGGGGATTTGTCGATGAATCTCATCACCCGTGAGGTGATAAAAGCGGGTAAAAAGATTCAGTTGCAACCCAAGGAATTTTCACTTCTTGAATATTTGATGCGCAATGCGGAGCGGGTGGTTTCCAAAACCATGATCATGGAACACGTGTGGGACTATCATTTTGATCCCCAAACCAACGTGGTTGAGGCCAGAGTGAGCAGACTCCGTGAAAAAATCGACAAAGGGTTCGCAAATAAATTGATACACACCGTTCGCGGGGTGGGATATGTTCTTAAAGAAGATTCTTGATTTGCGCCATACGCTGGCCCTGCGACTGGCTCTCTGGTATGCCGGCATATTTACGGTCTCCACCGGTGTTGCATTTTTGTTTTTCTACCTGCTGATTACATCCGTAATCCGGGAACGCACTGACCAGGAACTGCTCAATCAGGTCGGTCAATTGACCACTATTTTAAATCTACAAGGGATCGATGCAGTCAAACAGGTGGCGATTATCGAGGCTCAGGCTGCCGGTGTAAAAAAAATCTTTTTTCGTCTTTTGTATTCCAGCGGGGAAGTCTTTTCCTCGTCCAACATGTCCTACTGGCAAAATATTGGTATCCACCGCAGCGCCATTCGAAGTCTGCTGACGGGGCAAAATCATGTCTTTGAAACCATCGTTATCCCGGATCGCAAGCATAAAATACGCATCCTTTACGGCATCATCGGACCGGGTATAATTTTACAATTGGGCCAGTCAATGGAAAACTACACCCGGTTTATAGAAGCTTTTCAGAAAATTTTCACCGCAACCATGACCGTGCTCATCGTTTTGGCTACGGTGGTGGGATGGTTTATGGCCCGCAGAGCACTCTCCGGTGTGGAAGCGATTTCACGCACGGCGCGCAATATATCCGGCGGTGCCCTTGAAAATCGAGTCCCTGTAAAATCAAAGGGGGATGAAATCGATCAATTGGCCATCACTTTCAACCACATGCTGGATCGCATTGAAACGCTGGTCAGCGGAATCAAAGAAATGAGTGACAATATCGCCCACGACTTAAGAAGCCCCATAACCAGAATACGCGGCATTGCCGAGGTCACTTTGACCACCGGCAAAACCGTGGCTGAGTACGAAAATATGGCTGCCAGCACCATCGAAGAATGCGATCGCCTGCTGGATATGATCAATACCATGCTGGTGATTTCAAAAACCGAGGCCGGGGTGAACAATTTGGATCTAAAAAGCTTGGATATTGCGGCCATCGTAGATGAGGCCTGCGAATTATTTCATCCCCTGGCCGAAGACAAAGGCCTGCTTTTATCCTGCAATGTATCCAGCCAGGCTAACATAAAGGGTGACCAGCCGTTGATCCAGCGAATGATCTCCAACCTGCTGGATAATGCGATCAAATATACGCCGCTGGGCGGTAAGATCAGCATTGTCGTTAAAACGGCCGCCGATCATAAAGTTGTGGTATCGGTGCAGGACTCGGGTATCGGCATATCACCGGCTGAACTAGTTCATATTTTCGAAAGATTTTATCGCTGTGACCACAGCCGTTCAAAGCCCGGTATTGGTCTGGGACTCAGCCTGGCCCGCACAATTGCGCGGGCCCACGGTGGAGATGTCAAGGTATCCAGCCAACCGGGGCAGGGAAGCACATTCACTGTTACCCTACCCCAGTTGTTCTGACACCGATTGACATGAGATTATATAGTCTGGATCAAGCGCGTTGGGCGCATTGATATGTTGAATCAGGCCGGCCGACGTTTCTATAACATCAGCGTGTCGATCGGTCTTTGCTAGATTACCAAATTGTAATCTTGGGGTCATGTTCCTGTTAACTTGACGATATAATATGCCTTTAAAACGAATATTAAGACGATACATATTTAAGGTTAATTCGCTTTCCAGCCAGTATAATTCCAAAAATTTAGGGAGGTAATAAAATGGTTAGTATAAAAAGATCTTCACCGTATATTCCCATAATCGCGCTATTGTCGATTCTGTTGCTTTTTGGCGTATATGGATTATCCGTGGCCAAAGAAAATCCGGGCCGGCTCATCCCGGAGAGCTTCAGCCAGTTGGCTGAAAATGCACGCCCGGGTGTCGTCAACATCCGAACTGTGAAAACCATCAAGGGCGGGGGACGTGTGTTTAGACACTTTTTCGGCAACCCCTTCGGACAGCGCGAACCTTTCCGTGATTTTTTCGGTCCTCCTTCTGAAAGAGAGCCACAGCGTGATTTTGAACAGCGCAGTTTGGGATCCGGTTTTATTATCGACCAGGAGGGCTACATCGTTACCAACAACCACGTTATCGAAGATGCGGACCAGATAAAGGTTAAGCTTTTTAACGACAAAGAATTTGACGCAGAGCTCGTCGGACGGGATCCCAACACGGATCTGGCACTGATAAAAATAATTGACTCGGGTAATCTAAAGCCGCTTGCCATGGGTGATTCGGAATCCCTTGAAGTCGGCACCTGGGTGGTGGCCATCGGAAGTCCTTTCGGGTTGGAACAGACCGTAACCGCCGGCATTGTCAGTGCCAAGGGGCGAATTATCGGCTCCGGACCCTATGATGATTTTATCCAGACCGACGCTTCCATCAATCCGGGGAACAGCGGCGGGCCGCTGCTCAACATGAGTGGTGAGGTGGTGGGCATCAATACCGCCATTGTTGCAAGCGGTCAGGGAATTGGATTTGCGATTCCCATTAACCTGGCCAAAGGAATTTTGGCGCAACTGAAATCAAAGGGTGAAGTCACCCGGGGTTGGTTGGGTGTCGGCATCCAGGACCTCACCCCCGAACTGGCCGAATATTATGGCGTCAAAGAAAAGGAAGGTGTCCTGGTGACCCAGGTTTTTGAGGGAGATCCTGCCGATAGGGGCGGTATTAAGCCCAATGACATCATTACGGCCGTCAATGGCAAGAGCGTCACGTCGGCCCGGGAACTATCCGGTCTGATAGCCAATATCGGTGTGGAAAAACGAACATCGATAACATTTTTGCGCAATGGCCGGAAAAAAACTATTACGATCGAGACTGCCAAACGAGAAGACGACCGCAAAATCGCCCGACAGCAAAGCCAGGAACCCACCGGCGAATTCGGGCTGGGGCTCAGGACACTGGATTCCGAAACAGCCCGTCGCCTGGGCTATGGTGCGGACGAAAAAGGAGTATTGATCACAGGGGTCAAACCGGACAGCAAGGCCGCTTCTATTGGTTTTCAGCAGGGGGATCTCATTAAAGAGGTCAACCGGAAGTCTGTAAAGTCAGTGGGAGACTTCCGGAAACAGATGGATAAAATTAAAAAAGGAAACGACGTTCGGATGTTGTTAAAAAGAGGCCAGACCGGATTTGTTGCAATGACATTCAAGAAGTAAAAGCGCAAATACCGCAAGACCGGTTTTAAATCAGGTACGAAGACACATCCGTAACGATAAAAAGCCTGTTATCGATAGACATATTGACGTGCCGGAGCACTCTGTTGAATCCTCCCCCAGAGATTCCGCGATGCGGGAAATTAACAGGGTGCCCGGCCATAAACCAGAACCGCCGGAAAATGTTACAACGGCTTCGGTCGCTTATTGGGTTTCAATTTTCATCTTGACACTAGCACTATTAATATGTACATTATTTTGTACATGTACAGGAGGTGCTGAATGAAAGCTATTACATATACTGCCGCGCGACAAAATCTAGCAAAAACGATGGAAAAGGTTTGTGAAGACCATGACCCGATCATCATCACTCGAAAAACAACCAATTCGGTGGTTATCATGTCCCTTGAGGACTATGAAGCCCTGGAGGAAACTGCATACTTGTTGCGATCTCCCAAAAACACAAGGCGCCTGATTGAATCCATCGCCCAACTTGAAGAGGATCAAGGAACGGAAAGGGAGCTTTTAGATTGAAGCTGATCTTTTCCCAACATGCTTGGGAAGATTACCTCTACTGGCAAAAAACTGACAAGAAAATCCTCCGTCGAAGCAACACTCTCATCAAAGAAATCAAACGCAATCCATTTGAAGGAATTGGTAAGCCTGAGCCTCTCAGACACGCTCTTTCAGGATACTGGTCACGCCGCATCAATGAAGAACACAGAATCGTTTATAAATCTTCATCCGATATCATCTACATAGCTCAGCTGCGCTACCATTATTGATCTTATTTTTGAAACCACTTCTATACATTCTCGCCAAAATCGATTCTATTTCTTTTGATAACGAAAGTCGCAAATATCGGCACCTTCCATAATTGTTTTAGTTCTTATCAACTCAATCTCCGGATTGAAGCCATCCACAAATGTGAAATCTCTACAACAGGACAGTAAGCTTCCAAGTTCTTTTATACCCAATCGTTCGTACATTTTAGCATAACCACAATCGGTGACATCAAAGCATAAAGTGTTTTCGTTTAATCTGATATTTTTTATTTCAAGGGTACCATCTTGAGCCCAAACTTCTTCCACAATCTTTAACAGATCCTCTAAGGAGTTTCCCGAGTATTTTTCTGCCAAAGATTTTCCCGAAAACACGGCATCTTCACAGATAATTTTTTTCGCTATTGAAAACGCTTTGCTATCACCGATTTCTCTCGCAAAACCTCTAATCAATGCCGAAACAAGAGGTGCCTGAATCTCTCTGCATAAAAGGTGGGAAATATCAACGCTACTCGCTTTTTGTTTCATTTGTTTTGCTCCTCATAAATTGATGTCACAGTTAGCAAATTTGACATAAAACCGATAACAAGTTTTTCTGACGGTTACAATAAGCGGTGTGAAAGGGGAATTGGCATTCCGAAATGGCCAGGGAAACCATACGTGAACGTAAAAGCCAAAGTCTTACGGCCAGCCTCACCGGCTGCTAAATGTGGCGCAGCTGCAGCGTAGCCAAAGCCGCGCTGCTTCTGGCAATCCGCGTGCCGCGTCTTGTTAGCGATAACCCGACTCATCGCCGGATTCAATAAGCCCTTGTTTCATTAACTCTGAAACAATTGCTCCCTTTGTTCGCTCAAAATATTCGGACAGCTCATCAATAGAAGCGCCGCTGTGGAATTTTGATGCGACTTCCGTCCTCAATTCATCTGTCCAGGAAAGACCCGCATTCTTTGGCCTTCCGCTATCAATGTTGTCCTGCTGTTTTTGTTCAACTGTTTTTTTGGGTTTCTTGGCAGCTTTTATTGACCCGAGAACTGTGAATAGTGCCCTGATAACACTTGGATCATTATAGGGGCTTTCTTGGGGAAGAACTTCACCCGTTGCAGGATTAACTCCATTGGCAAGTATTTTAACAATTTCTTTGGCCGTATTTAATTCCATATGCCTATCCTCGAATCGCCAACATTTGCGGATAACCGGACGCCAAAAACAGAGCGAGGCACGAGCGGCGCTTTTTGCGGTCCGGGTGAATGCGATAGATACAGGTTATTTTTAGCCTGGTATGAGAGGTGCGCGCTTTTTTGCGCGTCCTACCTAATGCCAATGTTATGTTTCAACTTTTGACATATTACAGATATAGCATATCTTCCCGAATACAATATGTTGGGTTGATCACAGCTTTTACAGCAGACACTAATGATCCCACGAGGCTACTATATTCTCAAATCATGCGAAATTCAGGTACTAAGAGAATCGAAAAAGAACTTCTTCAAAATTCTTTACTTTTGCTCCGTGGAACTCGATTCCTTCGGCTTTGAGCATTTTTATTTTTTCCTGTATCGCAGTTCCCGATGTCTTTCCTTGAAATCCCCCAATCCGACCGGATGTGGCAACAACCCGGTGTCAGGGAACCTCGGGCGCATAGGGGTTTCTTCGCATGGCCTGCCCGACCCCCCGATATGCTCTGGTTTCCAGGGCATGGGCAATTTCTTTATAGGTCGTTACACGCCCTTTAGGCACCTTCCTTAAAAGATCGTACGCTTTATCGGCAAAGGTTTTCATTTTTTCCTCCTCTCTTTGATACATTGAGAATATTTTGTAAAAAAGGGGCTTTGAGAAACCTTTGATAAGTTAAAAATATCATAAATTTCCATTACCTATAAAAACATAACACCAAGCATGAGCAGCGGCCTGAATAAATATCAATCCTGCACGGCTTTAACGTAAAACCGCAGACTACAAACCGCTGTGCCGCGGCGAAGCTCTTTAGAGCGAAGACGGGTCAGCTTTACGCTTTTGTTATACGATCTTGACACGTATTGTTGAAATATCATTTAGGAGCTAAGCTTGCTTCTTAATAGTTGCATAAAACTATATTGATCAGAAAGACCTCCAATAATTATTTTTTTTCCATCCTTTAGCTGTAACGTAACACAATCTGGCCCAATGGAAGAATTGCTAAATTTTGAAAACATTCCTTTTTCTTCTATGAAAAGAATATCTTTAATAGGGTACCGTCTTATCTTGAAAATATAACTCCGTATTATAAGGTCACTGTCACGTATCTCGTACATAGCTGTGAGCAGTCTTAGCATAAAATATAGAATGATAATCCATAGAAAGAACATGAACCAATCAAACAATGTCATGTATTGGAACGGAAAATTTTCCTGAGCAAAGTCTATAAGGTAATCCAAAGATAGTCCGATGAATAAAAATGGGAAAAAGAATCGTCCAAACCAATGAATTCTGCATATCATGCCAAAATTACCACTTGATATTTAGAAATTCTGTTCTTTGTGGCCTCGTATAACGTTAGCTTCAGCCGCTGGCGGAATACTAGTAATTAAGTTGGAAAAAACGACTATTTTTCAAATAACACTTGAACTCAACAGAACCTCCGCGATAAGCCAGTCGGACTGAAAGCTGTGGTTATGTGTTGTTGTGTTTCCATAAATTATTTTTCTTTTGCACTCTTTAACCTGGCAGCTTTTCTTTCATGTTTGCTTGGCCAATGCTCTCTACCAGATAAAACTTCTTTTAGATCATGATATGCTTGTTTCCAGGCCTTTGTATCTTTGAACTCGATATAGCCTGTTTTTTTTGGAATTGGTTCATCCTCATAGCCAAAGCGATCAGATAATTAAAAGGATTCTTCACAAGCCAGTAATTCCTCCCTTCTTTTCATCAAGGGAAGCAGGGTCACATCTTAATTATTAATTATTCGTTTCAAAAGTTAATAATTAAGATGTGACCCCATTCTTT
>CAMYNZ010000191.1 GCA_947259865.1 uncultured Desulfobacterales bacterium
ACCCTTCTGAAAAACCTTTTCTGGATGACATCGCCAAGAAGGGTAAAAAGCATAAAAAAATCGATCACCGCGGCCGGTTGGAGTTTCCCGCACTGAACAAGGGAAAATCCGGCGGCGGTGTGGTCACCAACAACGCCGCCGACGGCATTTTGAACGCGGACCCCAATGAAATCAAAGTGGCCATCGGCTATATGAACAACTTTGCGTTCTCCTGTCCGCAGCCCGAGCGCTGGGAGCGTGCCCTGGCCAAGATACCGTTTCTTGTCCACATCACAACCAACGCATCCGAGTTTTCCTGGTTTTCCGATATCCTGCTGCCCGATACCCACCATATGTTTGAGAAGTGGGGCTATGTGAAGTCGATGGGAAATGGATACCGCCAGGTCACTTTGATGCAGCCTGTCATAAAGCCGGTGTGGGATTACAAGATCGATGAAACCGAAATACCCTGGTTGATTGCCGAAAAACTGGCGCAAAGGGGTTTTGACAATCTGTTGCGCCACTACAAGGAGTATAAGGATCCGGAAACCGGCAAGGTCCCGACCAACGAAAAGGAATTTGCGCTTTATGCCCTTAAACATGCCACTCAGAGACTGTGGGATCCGGCCAAATACAAGGGCGGTGACAAATTCAACGGCTGGGAAGATCTCCTCAAAGCCGGTGTCTGGAACTCCGATCCCTACCCGTATCGCAAACGCTGGGGTAAAATGAAAACAAAAACCAAAAAGTTTGAATTCTACAGCGAAACGCTGAAGGCTGCCCTGGAAAAGCATGCTGACAAGCACAACACGACGGTCGACAATGTTTTAGAGGTCTGCAACTACCAGGCGCGGGGGGAATTGGCCTTTGTTCCGCACTATGAAGAAGCCTTTGTTGCCGGGGATGAAAAAGAGTTCCCCTTCATCCACGTGGACTACAAATCAAGGCTCAACCGCGAGGGCCGTTCGGCCAACTGCACCTGGTATCATGATTTCAAGGATCTCGATCCCGGTGATGTCGTCTGGGAAGACGTAGCCAAACTCAACCCCAGAGACGCCGGGCCACTGGGCATCAGGGATGGAGATGAGGTTAAACTGACATCTCCCACCGGAAGCCTGACCTGTACGGCAAAATTGTGGGAGGGTGTCCGGCCGGGAACGGTCGCCAAGTGCTATGGGCAAGGCCACTGGGCCTACGGCCGGGTGGCATCCAAGGAATTCGGCAAAGTACCCCGGGGCGGCAGCAGCAATGATATCATTCCGGCCCAGTATGACCGCTTGAGTGGAAGCACGGCCTACTATGCGACCACCAGAATTAAAATTGAAAAAATATAGGAGGTGAACCCATGCCAAGATATGCAATGGTCATTGACCTGCAAAGCTGCGTTGGATGCGGCGCTTGCAGCATTGCCTGCAGGAATGAGAATAATGTGCCGGATGGTATCTACTGGTCCAACAAAATTACCGAGACCTACGGCACGTTTCCCAATGTGCGTTTCGATTACATCCCGACACTCTGCAACCACTGTTCAGAGGCTCCCTGCGTCAGGGGCTGCCCGACGAGGGCCATGCACAAGTTGGACAACGGCATAACCATGCACAACCCGAAAAAATGCATCGGTTGCCGGTATTGCATGTACAATTGCCCCTATGAGGTGATCTATTTCAACTGGGAGGACCCTCACAAATTCTGGAGAGGATCTCGACCTGTCGTTGAGGGCGGCACCAGTTCCGGCCGGGAAATGGTCCAGACGGTGAACAATGGCAATGGAACGCCATACAGCAATCCGGAGAGGGCAAAAACGCTCCCGGAGAACAGGCCCAAGGGTGTGGTTGAAAAGTGCACCTTTTGCGATCACAGGCTCAAGGAGGGCTTGCTGCCTTACTGTGTGGAGTCCTGCCCTGCCGATGCCAGGATTTTCGGAGATCTGGACAAGCCGGACAGCAAGGCGAGCCGGCTTTTAGGAAAATTTAAACCTTTCAGGCTGAAGGAGAGGCTCGGCACTCGGCCGGGCGTATATTATATTCGAAATTTTAATCCGGCACGCTATAAGAGGACGAAAGGAGGGATATAGATGAAAGCAATAAAAGTTCAAATGTGGTACGGGCTACTTGGACTGGGAATTCTCCTTGGCCTAATCACCATGTACAGAGTGTTTACCGCCGGCTTTGTCCTTTATGCGAAGACCGATATACTGGTTTGGACCATTCCCATATCGGCCTATGTCTTTTTCTCGCTGACAAGCACGGGACTTGCCTTTGTCTCGTCCATCCCCGTGGTCTTCAATGCTAATCGATACAAGCCCATTGAAAAACGCTCGGTATTTTTGGAAATTGCGGTTTTGCTTGCGGCTATGACGTGCCTGCTGTTGCATCTGGGTGCGCCGTGGAACTCCTTCTATTTCCTGTTTTCCCCAAATTTCAGCTCACCCCTCTGGTGGATTGCGATGCTCTACGGGCTTTACCTCGTCGTGCTGCTCATATCCTTTCGGAAAATTCATACGGCCCAGACCAGCAAGGCGCTTGGAATATTCACCTTCATCATCGCGATTGCCACCTCCACCGTGCTGGGCTGGCTCATTGGGCTGCCGGATGCAAGGCCGGTGTTCGACGCAAATTTTTTGGCCATGTACTTTCCGCTGACCGGATTTGCCAGCGCGCTGGCAGCCGTGCTTTTATTTAGCCTGGCCTACCATCGTTTTGCGCAGATTCCCTTGAGCGAAGGGGATAAAAACCTTTACGACGATGTTAGCAAGCTCTTTGGCGTTGTTATGGCTTTTACGTTGATATTTTTCATATGGCGTACGATCGTGGCAGGCGTGTCTGCGTCAGCAGTAGAATTTGCCGGCTTCAGGCATATGCTGGGCTCAGGATGGTACCACCTGGCATTGTGGGTTGGATTGGTCATACCGCTTGTGTTGATCGCCAGGCAATCGGTGCGACAGGCCACCTGGGGAAAGGTTACCGCCGCTGTTTTGTTCCTGGTCGGTATGTTTGCGGGGCGCCTGGAAATGGTGCTCAGCGGCCTGGTTATGCCCACCGGTCCCAAAGCAGAAGGACAACCCCTATTTGTCAGTTACTGGCCCACGATCTGGGAAGTGTTTGTCGTTGTGTTCGCCCTGGCCGTCTTGCTGCTGGTGTACACACTGGGAGAACGGCATCTTAAACTGGCACAGGCGCCAGAGTAAATTCTCCGGCTGGCCCGGTGTCGGGCCAGCCGCAAGAATATAATGTGTTTGTTAAGGGATTCTCATGAAAACGGATGATTTTTTGGCCCACGAGCATTCCCGAATGGACGTCTATCGGTTTCTGGCAAACCTTTTTCATTTGCCGAACGAGAACCTTAAACAAAATTGGGTACGCTTGAGCAACACTATAAATACGTTTTTCGAAGAGACTGCGCAGCACGTTCTCGTGATGCAAAAAGATCTTGATGGAATAGATGATCTTGCCGGCCTGAAGATCGACTATGCCAGACTCTTTGTGGGACCGTACACGCTCTCGGCGCCGCCCTATGGATCCGTATATTTAGAAGGCAAACGTTTGGTGATGGGAAACTCCACGGTAGATGCCCAAAAAAGGTATCGCAACGCGGGGCTGGATATTGCCAAAGACTTCAAGGAAGCCCCCGATCACATCACGGTGGAGCTTGAATTTATGCATTTTTTGATCTTCAAGGAGATCGAAGCAGCCGGCCATTCAAATATGGAGGCTTTTGGCCACTATCTCAGAGAACAGCAAGCCTTTCTGGAAGTTCATCTCGGAGTTTGGCAATCGGAATTTACAGAAAAGGTGATCGCCAATTCAGCTACCGAATTTTATAAAGCGCTCGCAAAAACGACAAACATATTTTTAAAACAGGATCTTCAACTGCTTAAAAAATATAACGAAACCGGAGCTTTAAACGAAAATGCCCAGTTTCTGGCAAGCCCTTAATTACTAAAATATCTTTCTAGATTGAATCATGACCGTAATTTTGACTTAAGTCATGGATGGCTAGACCTCCGATTACTATAAGGTATTGTCGGAAAGATAACCGCAGCATTGTCCGGATCAAAACGTGTCGCTGAAAGATTTGCATATCGTCACAAACCTCTTTCTTGACAAGAGTTCTTAAATAATGGGATAGAGTCGTTTAAGTTTTTTCATATATCCCGGGGCTCTTAATTTTTTTTCCCATCTGTTATGTTAACATTAACATAAGGGTCCGGCTGGATAGAAAATCGGGTTTTGAAAATAGGATTCAAATGAAACGTCATGAAAAGTTTTGACTCACTTTTAGCAGGTTCGGTCGAAGCCCACGGGCATTTGTGCCCGGGACAGGTGGTGGGCGTCCGCATGGCTATGCTGGGTTGCCGGCTCATCGGTTTGGATGAGCCAACCTGCCGCGATCAGATAAAAAAACTCATCGTTTTTGTGGAGATGGATCGCTGCACGGCCGATGCGGTTGCATATGTGACCGGTGTAAAGCTGGGCCGGCGATCCCTGAAATTTATGGATTACGGGATCATGGCAGCCACGTTTGTCAATCTGCAAACCGGTAAGGCCTATCGCGTAATCTCCACTGAGGAGGCGCGTGACCTGGCACCCGTTTATGCGCCGGAGACGGCAACAAAAACATCACAACAGCTGGAAGCTTATAAACGTATGCCCGATAGTGTCCTGTTCCGTGTGCAAAAAGTTGAGTTAAAATTGACCGAGTTTGATATGCCCGGACCGACCCGCAGCAAGGTCATCTGCACCCGATGCGGACAGATTGTGCGGGACCGCCGGGAAGTCAGCCACGAAGGTGCTATTTTATGCAAACCCTGTTCCGCTGATTCATATTTTAAAGATCCCCAGGATATTATCTGGCCGGATATGAATTGGGCCCCCGCACAATCCGAACCACAGTTGCCGGAACAGTATCGAATCGAAAAACATTCAAAGCCAGCACTTGAACAAAAAAAGACGACAAAATAACGGATGCTAAAACCCTGAGAAAAGGAGTTGATACCGTGCTAAAAAAAATAAAACTAAAAGAGGCGGTGGGCACGCAGCTGGCCCACGACATCACCGAAATTCGACCCGGTGAGTTCAAAGGGCCGGCTTTCAGTAAGGGGCACACCGTGTGTGATGAAGATATCTGTCATCTACAGAAACTCGGAAAAAACCACCTTTATCTCATCGATCTGGCAGAAGATGAAATCCACGAAAATCAAGCAGCAGCTATCCTGGCCGAAGGAATAGCCGGAGATGGCATCTGCTGGGAAAACAATCCCAAAGAAGGCAAAATAAACCTGTATGCTGAAAAGGATGGTCTGCTCACCGTAAATGTTGCCTCTCTGGCGGCCCTCAATATGGTAGAGGAGGTTATGTGCGCCACCCTTCACAATCATACCCGGGTGAAAAAGGGTGAGCTGGTGGCCGCTACCCGGGCCATCCCGCTTGTCATGAAGCGTGCGCCCGTCGAGCGGGCGGCGGTGATCGCCAATCAAAACGGCGGCGTACTTTCCGTGCAACCGCTGCGACGCGCCAAAACAGGTCTGGTTATAACCGGCAACGAAGTCTATCACGGGCTCATTGAAGATCGCTTCGCTCCCGTTCTTACCGATAAAATAAAGGAACTGGGTTCCGAGGTGGCCGGTGTAGCTTTTGCACCCGATGATGCCAACGCCATCAGCAGCGCCATCCGATCCCATCTGGAAAAAGATTGTGACTTGATTCTTTTAAGCGGCGGAATGAGTGTCGATCCGGATGACGTTACCCGTAAAGGAATTCGCCAGGCAGGTGCCAATCAATTCAACTACGGGGCGGCGGTACTTCCCGGAGCCATGTTTCTGGTAGCCTACATTGGTGATGTTCCGCTGCTGGGTGTTCCAGCCTGCGGTCTTCATCACCGCACCACGGTATTGGATCTGGTGCTGCCGCGCGTTTTGGCCGGGGAAAAGGTCGGTAAAAAAGAGCTTGCTTTTTTGGGCCACGGCGGTCTGTGTCGTGACTGCCCGGAATGCTCATTCCCGCACTGCCCCTTTGGTAAAGGATCGTGACAATACATTCAAAAGCCGATTTCTTTTACGTCTATTTAAAAGAATATCGCTGAAAATCTTAAAACCTTCAGAGAGAAATTAAATGAATAAATCGGTTCAATCTAACCCGGCTCAAATCGTGGCTGTCTCCATCAGCCCCAAAAAAGGTGTCAAGAAAACCAATATCAGACAGGGCACACTTATCGAGAATTGCGGTCTTGAATATGATGCCCATGCCGGCAACTGGCATCGTCAGGTCAGCCTCCTGGCGGTGGAAAGTATCGCCAAAATCAGGGAAAAGGGTTTGGACGTCAACCCGGGTGATTTTGCCGAGAACATTACCACCGAAGGTCTGACGTTATGGGAACTGCCGATCGGCACCCGTCTCCAGCTAGGGGAGAAAGCACTTGTGGAAGTGACCCAGATCGGCAAAGTATGCCATGATCGTTGTGCCATATATCACCAGGTGGGTGATTGTGTCATGCCTAAAGAAGGTATTTTCGTAAAGGTTCTCACAGGCGGCGCTGTTCGCCCCCGGGATCCCATCCAGATCCTCAATACGACCGCTGCATCCATGCCGCAGAAAGACACAAGCAAAACGCAACAAAATTGAGAAGCACAAACTGATATGGATCTTCATATATGAAAACGCTAATCGACACCTATGGCAGACATATAGATTATCTGCGCATATCTGTTACCGATCACTGCAATCTTAAATGCAGTTATTGCACACCGTTTTCCGGACGCACCCACCTTCCCCGTGCTGAAATACTTTCTTATGAAGAAATATATACGGTAGCAAAAGCAGCGCTAATGGCCGGAATTACCAAGATCCGGATCACCGGCGGGGAACCCCTGGTCCGGAAGGGTCTGGTCGGATTTTGCAAGATGCTGTCAGGCATAGACGGCCTTGAAAGCCTGGCTTTGACCACAAACGGTGTACGGCTGAAGGAGTTGGCTCAACCGCTTTTTGAGGCCGGGGTCCGCAGAATTAATGTGAGTCTTGACACTCTAAAACCGGAACGGTTTAAAAAATTAACCGGCGGAGATCACTTTTTTCAGGTTGTTTCCGGTATTAAACGGGCCGAAGAAGTCGGTTTTTCTCCCATAAAGATAAATACGGTCGTCATGCGCGGTGTAAACGATTATGAAATAGAGGATCTTGCCAATCTTACCCTAAAAAAACCCTATCACGTCCGGTTTATAGAGCTCATGCCCACCCGGGGATGGCAGGTTAGCAG
>CAMYNZ010000192.1 GCA_947259865.1 uncultured Desulfobacterales bacterium
GCCGTCAGCAGTTTATCAGCTGCCTTTTGTGGAAGGCCGCGCTGGGTCTTGGTCGCCAATAGCGCCTGGCGCTCGGTTTTCAGGTCATACGTAAATGCCGGATTCTCTTGTACGTGCGGTACCATTGTTCTCCTCCAGGGATTGTCTGCAGTATTTTAATACGATTTAAACGACGCCATTTACAGTCAACCGTAATTAAGTAGCCAATTAAAGTAAACGAAAAAAATTGGAAAGATGCCTTATCGGTTTCTCATGATCCGAATTTTTATTGTTGATTTGAAGGTGGGAATAGAATAGTTTGACAGAGAGTAGCACGGATTCGACATGCGGGATTGCTTACAAAGCCAGGGAACGCAATTAAGCGCGTCATTGAATCGATGATCACCCACCCATCAACCGGTTGAAGCTGCTGTCCGAAACATATTAAAACCCTAAAAGACCCAAAACAGCCATTCTCTGAGATATAACAGGAGGAGCGGATAGATGATATTTCTAAGAGATAACGGCGGCGGGCGCCTGGGACCCGACAGACGCTGCGATTCATGTCCAATTGAAATGTCTGAAAGAAGATCCGGCAAGGAACGCAGGAGCGGAGATGATCGAAGAAAACCCCAAAAGCCAAAAAGGAAATGGGTCAAAGAACGCAGGATGTCATTCAGGATCCTGTCTACCGGTAAATTTTTTTATAACTCGTAAGCTGCTTTTTATTTGACCTGCAACGTTAGATTCCAAATATCCGGATCACCGCTACTGGTGGTTATCACCGGCCTTTTTGCCACACCCAAAACCCGATGGGTTTGTTCGGGCATGGCCGTATTCATATAGGCACGCAGTTCTCCCATCGTGATAATATTATCCTTGGGTCACACACTTTGATAGCCATCCGCGGCACCCTCAAGACCTTTGATGAGGGAATGGGTGAATGCACCATTGGTCCAGGATGAATGTTCGATGGCTTTGCGATCCGCATCAGCCCCGACCATGAATATCCAACCCTTGGGAATGTTTTTCTCCCGGGCTATTTTATCGATACTGGGCAAAAGACCAATAGACCTTTCCCCGCGAGTGATCAGTTTTCCGGCATGGCAGGTATCTGCAAACATAAGAACGTTTTTGGTTTTTTGCTCTTCCAGTTCTGATCGGCTGGCCCAGTTCAGATAATACGAGACTGCGAGAATTACCGATTTCCAGAACGCTCAAATCCTGTCTGCGGGTGATCGTCGACTTTCGGTCCGGGGCTAGATTATACAATTGATTAGATGGTGATTATGTCTTAAATTTAAAGTTGTATACTGATTTATGGGAATTTGAAGCAGCCCTGATCTTTGGAATTTCCCCCAAAGCCAGGGCGACTGTATCCGGAGCGGGAATGTATAATCGCGACCAACCCGTAACTGGTTTTAAAAATTTCAACAGTTGAATTGAAAAAGGAGGCGGTCGAGATGGCTGTATCGGTGATGATCAAACGAAAGGTCAAACAGGGCGAACAGGCCCGAAAGCTGATCCCAATGATACTGCAACTCCGTGCCCTTGCAACCTACCAACCCGGCTATATTTCGGGAGAGACCCTAAGGAACGTCGAGCATCCTGAGGAGTGCCTGGTCATCAGTAACTGGGTATCTCTTGCGGACTGGAAAAATTGGCTCCAAAGCAAAGAGAGAACGGCAATAAATAGCCGGATCGAGGTTTTGACCGGGGACCCGACAGAATATAGCATCTATGAAACCATGGTCGGCCGTGCCGCCCAACCGGAAGCCCTTTAGAGGGGGTAAATCCAACGCTTTTAACATTGAATCCGATGTTTATTGATTCGCGTACCCATCCGGCCCTGATTTGCATTCATCCCGCTGCAGAACCGTTTCCCCGTGCACAACACCGGCCTTTTCCAACCCTTTTCATTCCAATTCCAATCCAACCCCATATTTTTGACACCCTGATCCGCTAGCGTCAAGATCCATGCCATCGCATAAGCAGCAGCCGACATTTAAATGACGCTTCATTTTCATATTTTTTATAATACACATAAATTCAAATACTTAGGATTCATTTCACTGGTGACAGAAGCCCCAAATTTTCGGCACATAAATTGCAAACTTTCAATGCCGGCAAGGTTAGCCTAAACATAGATCCCAGGAACAGCTTTAAATGAAGCTTCGTGCAATTATCTTAATACTGGCATTGATCGCATTTTTTTCCGTTTCGACCGGAGGATATCTCTATTATTCCTCCATCAAAGAATCCGCCTTCCATGAGGCTGAGCGACACATGGTCACCCATACCCGGGTTATCAAAGATCGGGTAGCACTGTTTTTGTCGGAAAACCTGAAATCAGTGAAAGCCCTGGCCGGATTGAACGATTTGCAACAGGCCCTCCTGAGGCCCGCCGAAGGCAATTTAGCCAGGGCCAACACGATTCTAGATCACTTTCAAGATTCCCTGGCAGTAAACGTATGCTACGTGATGGACACCGCTGGAAAAACCATTGCTTCAAGCAATCGTAAAACGGCCAGCAGCTTTGTCGGTAAAAATTACGGATTCCGGCCCTATTTTGGCCACGCCATTAAAGGAATACCCGCTGTTTACATGGCACTGGGAGTAACTTCCGGCAGGCGGGGGGTTTATTACAGCCACCCTGTCTATGACGTTACCCAAAGCGACCCGATCGGTGTGGCCATCGTTAAAGCACCGATTGATAGAATAGAACGGGAATTAAATTATCGGAATCATAGTTATGAAAATGTAGTACTGATTACCGACCCCAACGGCGTGATATTCATTTCAGACCATGAAAATTGGCTCTATAAAGTATTGTGGAAATCAACGGATGAGCAAATCGCACAAATTGCCAGTACGCGGCAATTTGGAAATGGACCCTGGCAGTGGTCAGGTCTGGTGTTGAAGGATAATAATCGCGCTGTCAAAGCCTCAGGGGGGGAGTATTTAATTCACCAGGAAAATATTGATAATTACCCCGGTTGGAAAATCATACATCTCAGCAATCTCAGTTCAATAAAACGGATGATTTCCGATTCATTCATAAAATCAACCGGGTATATAACCCTTATCATATGTATTATTGTGGGGCTGTCTGTTTTTTTTCTGTACAACCGCGCAAGTTCAGACATCGTGAAACGCAAAAGGGCCGAGCAAGCGCTTCAAGACCGGGAAAACCTGTTGCGCACGGTAATCAATGCCACCAAAGAGGCCATGATCGCGATCGGACAGGACGGTTTGATTACGATATTCAACCCGGCCGCTGAACAGATGTTCGGGCAAAAAAGGGAAAACATGATCGGTCAAACCCTGGATGTGCTGATGCCTGAAAATTACCGGACGCAACATGCAGGCTTTATCAGAAGTTATTTTTCCAAAGGTGAGCCCAAGAGCGCGATCGGTAAAACCATGGAATTACCGGCAATCAGAGGGGATCACACCGTCTTTTCGATGGAGATTTCGCTGGCAACGGGCAATTACGGCAACAAACGGTTTGTGATCGCCGTTGCCCGCGATATTACCGCCCGCAAGCGGGCCGAAGCGGAATTGCGGGAGAGTGAGCAGAATTACCGCTCAATCTACAACGCGGCCAATGATACCATATTCATCCATGATATTAAAAGCGGTGAGATACTGGATGTTAATGAAAGAATTCAGGATGTTTATGGCTACACGCCCGATGAAGCCAAGCGCTTAAACGTAGGAGCCATCAGTTCCGGTGAAGCCCCGTATACCCAGGAGCACGCCCTTGAATGGATTGTCAAAGCAGCCGATGGAAAGCCCCAGCTATTCGAATGGCTTTCGAAAGACAAACACGGCAGACTTTTTTGGGTTGAAGTGAACCTTAAAAAGGTGGTCATCGGCGGACGGGATCGCCTCCTGGCCGTTGTAAGGGATATCGATGCCCGCAAAAGAAATGAAGAAACGCAAAATAAGCTACAGGTTCAGATCCAGCAATCGCAACGGCTGGAATCTATCGGTACCCTGGCCGGTGGAATTGCCCATGATTTCAACAACCTGCTGATGACAATTGAAGGAAGCGCCTCCCTGATGCTGTATGATATAGAACCCGACCATCCGCATTTTGACATCCTGCAGAACATTGAAAAACAGGTCAGAAGTGGCGCCAAACTAACGGCGCAACTCTTAGGGTATGCCAGAAAAGGTAAATACGAATTAAAACCTGTTGATCTGAACTATCTCGTTGAAGAAACGCTGGAAACATTTGGCAGGACCAAAAAAGAGATCCGGATTCAGCCGAATCTATCGGATGATTTGTCGATCATCGAAGCCGATCCCGGCCAGATTGAACAAATGTTGTTGAATCTATGTATCAATGCATCGGATGCCATGCCCGAGGGCGGGGAATTGAAAATAAAAACGGAAAATGTTACCCACAAGGTAATGAAAAGCGAGGTCTTTCAACCGACACCGGGTCAATATGTTCTCTTGGCGATAACAGACAGCGGTATCGGCATGAATCAGGTAACCCAGGAACGAATCTTCGAGCCCTTCTATACCACCAAAGAGATGGGAAGGGGCACGGGTCTTGGGATGGCTTCGGTATACGGTGTGGTTAAGAGCCACGGCGGTTTTATAGACGTTGAATCTAAGAAGGGGTCTGGCACCACCTTTCGGATTTACTTGCCGGCTTCGGAAAAAGCAGTTGAGGAAACCCCCGAAGATCTTCCGGAGGTCACCGAGGAAAGCGGCACTATTCTTCTGGTCGACGATGAGCAAATGGTTTGTGCCGTCGGTACTCAAATGCTCCAAAAATTTGGTTATACCGTGCTGCAGGCCGGAAGCGGAAGAGAGGCCATCGATCTTTACGCAGAAAATAAAGATGAAATTGACCTGGTCATTCTCGACATGATTATGCCTGATTTGAGCGGTGGTAAAGTCTATGATCGTATGAAAGAAATCAATGCCAACGTCACCGTTTTGTTATCGAGCGGATACAGTATAGACGGTCAGGCCTCGGAAATAATGGAGCGGGGCTGTGATGGCTTCATCCAGAAACCATTCAATATGAAGCTGCTATCACACAAAGTTCTGGAGGTGTTGCATAAAGGTAGGTAACGCTTTACCCAATACCCTGAAATTTTTTCCATAAAAAACTGAAAAAAAGGCTTTAACCTCCGACGGTGATTAGAATAACTATCTAAATTTAATACGATTATTTTTTCAAATACATTTGCACGGTTTTTGCATCACTACAACATTGGAAAAAGTAGCCGACTTTTCCATATCATTCATTACCTTTTCCTTCTTTCCTGAGGTGGCTCACCCGCGAGCCACCTTTTCTCATGTAATTTCTAATTTTGGGCAAGGAAGCCGATAACCGCAAGGAATCGGGGGGTGCAGACGTAGCCACCCTTCACCCTTCCTTGCTCCCTTTTATCATTTGAGATCTTCCGACCTGTCCGCCGGGACGCTGTATATCTTTAAAATTTTTGCCTGTTCGCGCTCCGCCTTCTTTTGTTCTAAAACGATTTTTAATCCCTGGCGGCTTTCAAAAACGACAAAGGGAGATGCAGATTTACTTTCAACAATCCGAATCAACTCCCGCAGGTTGTGGATTTTGAACCCATTGACCTTGATAATATGCAGATCGTTCACATCATGATATCCGCTGTTGGCTTCAGCCGGAAGGGATTTTGATAAAACAACGACTTGTTGGCCTTCTGCAGTTGGTCGACCCTGTTGGTAAAGGGCAACCAGATGTCGCGGAGCATTGCTGTACCAGTCTTCACCCCAGGACATGAGATAGTTTTGGGTCAGGGGGACAAAAATTAGGCCGCCGTATATGTAATAGGTCGGTCGCACATCATAACGCTCCCTGGGCACAAGATCGCTGAAACCCAAGGGATTGTTCAATAATATCTGAACTTTTTGTTCTCGGCCGTCTCGCAGTATATCTAAATGAAGCGTTTCGCCGATCTGATGCAGCTGGGTATAATAATCTGAGCTGGTGCGTTCTTTTGGCCGATATTCTACCGTACCGTCGTCTGCAATATCGTGCCCGTCAATAGCCAGGACGACATCATCGCGACGAACTTTTCCGTCGGCAGCCGATCCCGGAAGCACGGCAACGACCCGGGAGCCGGACTGTGTCCTGGTCAGGCGGTACATTTTCCGCATGCCTTCGTTTTCCATGGATTGCACCAGGATACCATGCTCCGGAAATCCATCATAGCGGTTGTCTTCGAGGTCTTTCAAAAAATGTTTCACGATCGGCATCGGTACCATATAGCCGATATTTTCGGATTTTTCCAGGTACTGCATCACGACGCCACTGATCCGATCGCCTATCAGAACCGGACCGCCGCTGTTTCCGGAATTTATGGCTGCGTCGATCTGAACGGCCAGAAAAGATCTGGAACTATGGGTGTAGCTATCATGTTCGATGCGGGAAACAACACCTTTGGTAATGCTCAGGGTGTCGCCGCCTTCCGGGAATCCGTAGACAAAGACTTCCTGCTGGATTTCAGGCAGCTCGCCAAACACCAGCGGTTTTACACCTCTGAAAAAAATCGGATCGTCAACCGACAACAGCGCCAAATCAGCGGCGTGTGAAACTGCGATTATCCTGGCTTTAAACTTCTGCGGTTGACCATATCGAAGGACCTCTACATAACTCTGGTCACTGATGACATGGGCGTTGGTTAAAATGCGGTTGCCTTCAATCAGACATCCGGAACCGCTCGAGCGGGTCGGTCGATTCATTGACCAGGGATCATAATAATAAGGTTCCATTTGATGCGCATAAATTTTGACCATTGCATCCCGCACATCCTGAGTCGCCAACGCATTATCCTGAAATTGCAGCATATACACCAAAATACCCATAATAAATCCAACTCGATAAACAGCGACGGCAGCTGTTTTTTTTTGCGGTAGTCTGATAGTAGGGTATTTTTTTTCCCGGAAACCGTATTTCATACATTCTCCTTCGTCGATAGCGACGAACACGTCTTTTCTTAAAGTTGGATCCGCTCAAATTAATCCACCTTAAGCGAACCAATCACATCCCGGTAAGCCTTATAATTCATTTCGATTGTATCGGGGGGGGACAATAGATAAAATACAATGTAACACGCACCACCGCCATCGCAGCGGTAGAGGAAACTATCTCTAAAAAATTGAAGGTTATGGGCATCAATTTTTTCCTCGAACAAATGAAACGGATAGGAATGACCGGAAAGAGAATACGTTTTTGA
>CAMYNZ010000193.1 GCA_947259865.1 uncultured Desulfobacterales bacterium
TAAAGGTTCTCACAGGCGGCGCGGTTCGCCCCCGGGATCCCATCCAGATCCTCAATACGACCGCCGCATCCATTCCGCAGAAAGACACAAGCAAAATGCAACAAAATTGAGAAACAGAAACTCATAGCTTATATATGAAAACGCTAATCGACACATATGGCAGGCAGATAGATTATCTGCGCATCTCTATAACCGATCACTGCAATCTTAAATGCAGCTATTGCACACCATTTTCCGGGCGCACCCACCTTCCCCGTGCTGAAATACTTACTTATGAAGAAATGTTTACGGTAGCAAAAGCAGCGCTGATGGCCGGAATTACCAAGATCCGGATCACCGGCGGGGAACCCCTTGTCCGGAAGGGTCTGGTCGGATTTTGCAAGATGCTGGCCGGCGTAGACGGCCTTGAAAACCTGGCTTTGACCACAAACGGTGTACGGCTGAAGGAGTTGGCCCAACCGCTTTTTGAGGCCGGGGTCCGCAGAATTAATGTGAGTCTTGACACCCTGAAACCGGAGCGGTTTAAAAAATTAACCGGCGGCGATCACTTTTTTCAGGTTGTTTCCGGTATTAAACGGGCCGAAAAAGTCGGTTTTTATCCCATAAAGATAAATACGGTCGTCATGCGCGGAATAAACGATGATGAAATAGAGGATCTTGCCAATCTTACCCTCAAAAAACCCTATCACGTCCGGTTTATAGAGCTCATGCCCACCCGGGGATGGCAGGATAGCAGCCACGATTCGTTGTATTTTCCGGTTGACGAGATTATGAAGCGCATACGTCAGATAGGCGGTGCGCAAATTGGGCCTGCAACCGATACCTTCGGGCCGGCCCGACTGTGCACCCTACCCGGCGCTATTGGCAAGGTGGGGTTCATTGCACCGCTGGGCTGGCATTTCTGCGGATCCTGCAATCGAATTAGACTTACTGCTGACGGCAAACTCAAAAGCTGCCTTTTTTCCGAAGAAGAAATCGATATCAAAGGGCATTTAAGAGCCGGTGCCGGATTGGATGAACTGGTTGACATTTTCAAACGGGTTGTTGTTCGAAAGCCGGACGGCCATCATTTAAATCAAGAAAAGAATCGTTGCACTTCCGCACGACCCATGATGCGGGCGATAGGGGGATAAATGCAATGTATGCAGTGGTTACCGATATGAATCTAACTTGGACAAGCCTGAACAAATAGGGTTATGGGTTCAAGGTTCAGGGTTCAGGGTTGAAATAAGGTAAATATCCTTTTTTAAATTTGAACCAACAACTGAAAACGAGCGTTTATTCCAGTGTGTCTCAGATACTGGATACTGCCTGCCCGCCATCGCGAGCCGCTCAGGCGAAGCCGGTGGCGGGCAGGCAGAACGGGCATCCAGCATCATTTCCATAAAGGCATCATAATGTGTTATAAGTTTTTTTGCCACAAGATTCAAAAAATCCCAATTAAGAGCCTAAAATGATTCATGCAGTTTTAATAATATACCGAATTGCGATTAATGGATTTTCTACAATTGAACTTTCCTGTCTCGGGGGTTGAGACATTAATATTCATCCCACCCCTGGTCGCATTTATCATATCCTTTTTCACTTCCATGGCCGGTATTTCAGGGGCATTCTTGTTGCTGCCGTTTCAGATGAGCGTTTTGGGCTTCAACACGCCTTCAGTAAGCGCCACCAATCTTTTATTCAATGTTGCCGGAACACCCGGCGGTGTTTATCGCTACATGAAGGAGGGTCGGCTCGTATGGCCCATCGCCATCACTATTGTCACTGGAATAATACCCGGCGTATTAATTGGTTATTACCTCAGGGTCGCATATTTACCGGACCCGAAGGCTTTTAAGTTGTTCGTCGGCCTGGTTCTGATGGTTGTCGCTTTTAGGCTCATCCGGGAGGTATGGACAAACAAAACCAAAATTGCGGCAGATATCTGCGGAGTTGAAGACAATGTTGTAAACCTTTCGATCGAACTAAAAAAAATCCGATTTGATTTTAAGGGGGTCACATATTCAATCCATTCGATTGGGTTTTTTATGCTTTCATTTGCGGTCGGGATTATTGGCGGTATTTACGGTATTGGCGGAGGGTCTATCATCGCACCATTTTGCATTGCTTTTTTTAACTTACCCGTTCATACGATAGCCGGTGCAGTTCTTTTAGGTACATTCACTTCTTCTGCCGCCGGCGTCATTTTTTATAGTCTCATCTCGATTAATGGATTGACGGCTGCACCGGATTGGGCGCTGGGGATGCTATTCGGAGTCGGGGGTCTGTTTGGCATGTATTTTGGCGCAAAATGCCAGCGGTATGTTCCGGCAAAAATCATTAAAATCATCCTGGCACTTATTATATTAACCGTCGCCGCAAAATATATCCTGCAGTTTTTCTAATTCGCACCATCCGTTGCAAATTCTCGCTAATTAAGGCATAAATAGGTTTTTTATATAAATTCTCCATTTTGTTTACGCTCATTTAGGGTAACACATCCGGGAGTGACACATGAGCACTAAGTTCATCGGTTACCAGGAAGCACTTGAGCAAACGCTTTCGCACCTGAAACCTCTCGCGGCTGAGGAAAGGTCTTTGAGTGAAAGTATTGATTATGTGGTAGCCGAAGATATATTCGCCCGGGTCGATTCCCCTTCTGACTATACGTCATTGAAGGACGGTTTTGCGGTCCGCTCCAAAGAAATCGCCGGCGCCACATCAGATTCACCGGTAAATTTAAAGCTCCAGGGTGTCGTTGCTGCGGGTGCGGTAACCCCGGGAAGTGTTGCGGCCGGAGCTGCTCTAAGGGTCCTTACCGGTGCGGTCATTCCGCAAGGTGCCGATGCCGTTGTTGCTGAAGAATATACCCGCACGGAAAATAAGCTGGTCACTGTTTTTAAGCATGCCGAACCCGGTAGAAATATTCTGCCCAAGGGGTGTGATGTAAGCATTGATGAATTGGTAGTTCCAAGAGGAAGCCGTCTGGCGCCGGGCAAAATCGGGATCCTTGCAGCGGCCGGTCACGACAGTATCAGTGTTGTAAGCAAACCCCGGGTGGCAATTATTGCCACCGGTGACGAGGTGCTACTACCCGGTCAGCCGCTAGCGGCAGGAAAACTGTTCGCCAGTAATATGTTTACGTTGAACGCGTGGTGCAGACGCTATGGTATGGAAACCAATTTGGATATCGTTGGGGATGATGCCCAAAGGATCAGTGATAAACTGAATCTTGCAAGCCAGACATACAATGCTGTTCTCACCAGTGGCGGTGCCTGGTCAGGAGACCGGGACCTGGTTGCCCGCATGCTCGGACAACTGGATTGGCAAAAAATGTATCACCGCGTCCGGATCGGACCGGGTAAAGCCATCGGATTCGGGTTTTTGAACAATACGCCGGTCTTTATTCTACCCGGTGGTCCGCCTTCCAACCTCATAGCGTTCCTCAAGCTGGCGCTACCCGGACTGCTTAGACTTTCCGGTTATGCAAATCTGCAGTTGCCGGATATACCTTCCCGATTGGCTGAAACAGTTAACGGACAAAGTAACTGGACCCAATTTATCTTCGGTAGATTCGAAAGCAGGCACGGCGCCGCCTGTTTTCAACCTATAAGGTACGCCAGTCGTCTGAAGAGTATGGCTGATGCCGAGGGCATCATTTCTATTCCCGAGGGCACCGACCAAATTGCCGCCGGAAGCGAAATCAGGGTATCATTAGTGCACTGAACTTTACGATGAACATACCCCTGTAAGAAATGCCATGCCATTCCGAATTAATCCGTAGCAAACATTTTACTGGTAGTGCCCAGATGCTTATATATATGGGTATAATATTTTGGAGCTGGTAAAGTATATTACGAGGTATTGATGTATGATTTCTGACGCTTGCGCCGGAATAATCCTGTCCGGGGGGCTGAATACACGCATGAACCAGCGCAACAAGGCTTTTCTCCAATTGGGCGGCCGCCGGTTTGTTGACAGGATAATTGTGACGCTGGGGGAGTTGTTCTCTGAAGTCATATTGGTCACTAAAGAAGTCAGCCTCTACGAGGGCTGGGACCTTAAAATTGTAAAAGATATATTTGATGTTCACAGTCCGCTGGCCGGGATTCATGCCGGTCTTGCAAACACTGCGGCCGATTATGCATTTTGCATCGGCTGTGACACACCATTTCTGAAAAATGCCGTAATCGAGTTGTTGATGAACGAACTGGAACCGGGTGTCGATATCATCGTCCCCGTATCCGGTAGTTATTTTCAGCCACTGTGCGCTGTCTATTCCCAAAAGTGCAAAGCAATCATCGAAAAGCAATTGCGTGCCGGGAATTTGAAAGTCGACCGGTTTTTTAACAATGTCGTTGTAAAAAAAATTCCCTATGAAAAATTTAAAACAGTAGATCCGGATATGCTTTCTTTCTTTAACGTAAACACACCGAAGGATTTCAAACAGGCGGAGAAGTTATTGGCCAAACATATGAGGTGACAGCGCTAACCCCTGGCAGGCAAATTGGAATCGCTGCTCAAAAATTCGCCAGCCTTTCAAATATATAGAAAAACTTCCTAGGATGGATGACATGATAGTCGACAGATTTTTCGAAAAGGGCCGAAAATTTTTAGGATGCAAATATCCCATCATGTGCGGCGCCATGACTTGGGTCAGCGACCCCAAACTGGTCACGGCCATCGGAAAAGCCGGTGGCTTTGGACTTATTGCCGGCGGCAATGCTCCGGTCGATATACTCAAACAACAAATCCTGGAAACTCGTGAATTATCCCAAAAACCATTTGGAGTTAATATCATCACCCTGGCGCCGGCCTATCAGGATCACCTCAACCTGGCATGCGAACTGGCATGTGAGGTTGTGGTATTTGCCGGCGGAATTCCAAAAAAGAATGAAATACATCAGATCAAGGAGTCCGGAGCCCGGGTTATCTGTTTTGCATCCACGGCCATGCTGGCCCATAAATTAATTGAACGCGGAGCGGACGCACTGATTCTTGAGGGGTCAGAGGCCGGAGGACATATCGGTCCGGTAGCATTATCGGTTCTGATTCAGCAGATACTCTTTGAGGTCAAAGAGGTACCGATTTTTATTGCCGGTGGAATAGCCACCGGGCGGATGATGGCCCATTTGCTGATGATGGGGGCCGCCGGGATTCAGATGGGAACCCGCTTTGTAATGGCCGAAGAGTGTGCCGCCCATCCGAAGTTCAAGGAGGTCTTCAAACGCGCCAAGGCCAGGGATGCAACCGCAACACCGCAGTTTGACAGCCGCTTGCCGGTGATACCGGTCCGGGCCCTGAAAAATGATGGGACTCTTGAATTCGGAAAGCTTCAGCTGGAGTTGCTGCACAAACTGGATCACAATATTATCGATCGCCAACAGGCACAGTTTGCAGCAGAGCGCTTCTGGGTCGGTGCCCTGAGAAATGCGGTCATAGACGGCGATGTGGCTAAAGGCTCCCTGATGGCAGGCCAATCGGTAGGATTGGTGGATGAAATCAAACCGCTTCAAGGAATCATCGATGAGATGGTTGATGCGGCCGAGGCGGAATTAATACGATTAAAGGAGATATTTGACCAAGAATCGCCTCAAACTATAAACGGTATCGACCAGGATTGAAATCAGCCCCCTTTTAATTGAATTATGTGATAAATCATTGTAAGTTGATATTTATTTGGATCCAATTCAGATTGCACACTTCTTTCAAAGCAATTTGGGGGATCGGAGGATTTATGGCTGTTTTAAAATTAACCCAGGATAATGAAGCTCTAGAAATTGAATTCGAATTGCGTTACCTGAAATCTTTGACAACTAAAGATCGCTTTTTTATGATGCAAAAAAAGTCCGACGAAATGAAAGAATTGCTGAGGAAACATGGATACGGAAAGTCTTCTCAAATCATTAAAAGAGCATAAGGCCAGGTTTGTGGTTATCGGCGCGACGGCCTTCCCGGTCCATGGATTTTCGCGCGCAACCCTGGATGTTGACATCTTTATACGCCCGGAAAGATCCAATGCAGAAAGGGTATTGGCGGGCTTAAATGACTTCGGATATGATATGCGTGATGTAACCGTGGAAGAACTTTTAACCAAGAAGATATTGATCCGCCAACATCTTATTGAAACGGATATTCATCCTTTTGTAAAAGGGATTTCATTTGATGAAATTTGGAAAAACAGAGTAAAAGCGAAGTTTGGCAATACATTTGCCTGGTTTGCATCCTTAGACGATTTAATTAAAATGAAGCAGGCGACCGGGCGGCAGAAAGATATTGAGGATTTAAAATACCTGTCGAAACTAAAAAGTTGGCGGGACACCGCGAGATAGGAGAAAAAAAATAAAAGAGAGAACAGGGAATCAAACCTATCCAGGGATTCATCGATGGGATGGTTGATGAGGCCGAGTCGGAGTTAAAATGACTGAAGCCGACACTCGGTTAACCGGTTTGTTCCGCTTATAACGGGATTGAGACCGTCAAAAATGAATGCCTTCGAATCTAGGATTCAACCGGTAATCGGGCTAACAAGCCCAACCCTTACCCTTTTATCATTTAGAGAAACCCGCTCCTCATGGGGGGAAGATGGGGTTTTGAAGCCAGTTCCAGAAGGCGGTTACTTTTTGTTCTCAAAATCCTCGATCGCTTTGGTGAGCGCTTCTGCGCCAAGGTTGGAACAGTGTAATTTTTGTTTGGGGAGTCCGTCCAGGGCCTTGGCAACGGATTTGTTGGTTATGGTTTTAGCTTCTTTTAATGTTTTACCCAGAGCCATTTCACTGACCATACTGGATACGGAGATGGCAGCAACACAGCCGAAGGTTTTGAATTTAATATCGGCGATTTTGTCATCCTGGACCTTGATATAAAACGTCATCATGTCGCCGCATACCGGGTTGCCGACTTCACCCACGCCGTCTGCATTTTCAAGTTCACCCACATTTCTAGGGTTGGAGAAGTGGTCCATCACTTTTTCTGAATACATGTCTTTCCTCCTCACTTACGCTAAATTAACCGCCCGCTCGCCCCGCATCGGCGGGGTTTCGCTCGAGGCGCAGAGAGTGGGCGGTGAAACAACATTAATATAAAAACATCAGCTGATCAGTGGGCACAAACTTCCTCTCCCGCTTCATATTGCGGCATCTCCTTGCCCCAGATGGGTGATAACTCACGAAGCCTGGCAACAACCGGGCAATCTCTTCGACGGTGTTACTTCTGTCCAATGTAAATACAGTGGATCCCTGGGCAAGGGCAGCCTCTATCCCGATGGCCACCAGAACGGGTGAGGTCTTCAGGGCTTTGGAAGCACAGGCAGAGCCGGTATTGGTGTATACACCGCCCTGAGTTAACATAAAAATTAAGGCCTCGCCCTCAATGGCCTCAAAACAAAAGCTGGCATGACCGGGAAGTCTTTTTTCAGGATGTCCGGTAAAGGTAACTTTTTCAACCTGCCCCAGAATACCCTTAACCAGGCGATCTCTCAAATTTCGCACATGATCTATTTTTTCAGGCAGCTCCTGCCGGGCAAGTTCAGCCGCCTTACCCAGTCCGACAATTCCGGGTACGTTTTCAGTACCGCCTCTTCGCCCGTTTTCCTGAATGCCGCCATGAATCAACGGCATTAGCCTTACCTTCTTTCTGAAATATAAGGCGCCGATCCCTTTGGGTGCACCGATGGAGGCTCCGGTTAAACTCAACAGGTCAACGCCCAATTCGGTAACATCGACGGGCGTGTTACCGACCGAGGCCACGGCATCGGTATGAAAGAATGTCCCATTCTCCCTGCAGATATCCGCCAGTTCCGCAATGGGTTGAATGGTTCCGATTTCATTATTGGCATGCATGACGGATACCAGGATTGTCTCGGGTGTAATTGCTTTTGACAGACGGGCGGGGTCCACCAGTCCATGGTTGTCCACCGGCAGAAAGGTTACCTCATAGTCCAACCGTTCAAGAAAGCGCGCGGAGTTTAATACTGAGTGGTGTTCGATCGAAGAGACAATGATATGTTTTCCCTTTTTTTGTCTGGAAAAGGCGACCCCTTTGACAGCCAGGTTGTTGGCCTCTGCGCCCGATGATGTAAAAATGATTTCTTCCGGCTTGGACCCGATCAATTCGGCTACCCTGGCTCTCTGGTCTTCCATCACCTGCTTGATTTTTGAACCGATCTCATAAACGTTGGAAGGGTTGGCATAGTACTGCCTAAAATAGGGCAGCATGGCTTCAAGGACTTCTTTTCTCACAGGTGTCGCGGATGCATGATCCAGATATGCACTTTCCATAATAAGCTCCTTTATTTTTTCTTTTTGATATACAACTTGTAACAGTCTTCGTCTTCCTCGACACCGATGAATTCGTGACCGCACTTTTTACACCAGTCTGGTATGTCGTCCAGGGCACCGTCATAGTCGGTTAAAACCTCCAGAACCTGCCCTTTTTTCATGCATTTCATTTTATCGCCCGGCTCCAAAAGATGCATGGGGCACATCCGACATACCAGGTCCAAGCTATCATCCGCTTCCTGATCATGCACAAACTTCATTTTTTGCTCCTTTAGTGTTTCATATATGAAATTCGATACGGTTTTCCGCGCATTAAATTTGTTAGATTCTAATACCACTTTGTGGCGGTGTCAAGGTATGTATTAAGGTAAGATTCAGAATTAATCTATAATAATTTCTGATACTTTTGATTGTAATGGTGATAAGGCCCAGGCAGGATCGTAATAAATATAAATCGATAGCTGCTAGAGATTCCCGACCCGGCTGAGGGCATTTTTCGTGGGTGAGTATGCCGCATCATTGTTGACTTCGTTTTTCACGCTGTGGTACGTGTATAGTGTTTATCCAACAGGGGGATGGGAACGCTAAAAACCGATGTTTCGATTATAATATTAAGTATTTTGAGGCGCAAACGTTATGCCTTCATGCCGTTCAATCTCAATAATTGTCTGTGTTTTGATTTTACTCATAACTGTCGGCTGTCAAAAGGATACCGATATAACGGTTATCGATTTCTCCAAGACGGTGGCGATAGAGCGACCCGGAAACCAGACGCAGAGTGATTCGACCTTTCGGGTGGCGGTGGCTTCCATGATTTCACCCAAGGAAACGGTCGTCCACTACCACCGGTTATTGGATTATATCGCCACTAAATTGCAGCGAGAGATTGAATTCATCCAGCGTAAAACCTATGGCGAGATAAATGAGCTGCTCAGGGACGGGAAAATTGACATGGGTTTCATTTGCTCCGGTCCCTATGCCACCTGCAGGGAAAAATACGGATTTAAAGCACTGGTCGTTCCACAAGTAAGAGGAAAACACTTTTATCAGTCCTATTTAATCGTTAATAGAGACAGCGGTTTTAACAAACTGGATGACCTCAAGGGAAAGACGTTTGCATTTACAGATCCGGAATCAAATACTGGAAAGCTTGTCCCCACTTACTGGTTGGCCCAAAAGGGTGAAAACCCTCAGCACTTTTTTGGCAAAACCCTTTACACGTACAGCCATGACAATTCAATCATGGCAGTTGCGGAATCATTGGTGGACGGCGCTGCTGTTCATGGACAAATTTGGGATTACTATAACATCCGGAATCCAGCCTTTACCTATCAAACCCGGATTATCCGAAAATCAGAACCTTTTGGCAATCCTCCCCTGGTCGTCTCTTCAAAAATGCCGGAGCATCTTCAGGAACAGGTCCGCCAATTGTTTTTTTCCATGCACCGTGATCCGGTGGGCAAAAAAATCCTCGATGAATTGATGATTGATCGTTTCATTGCACCCCAGGAAAACTGGTATGATTCCATCATGCAGATGGAGCAAAAATTATAGCGGCACGTAATACCCTTATATGCATAAATTTAATCTTAGAACCAAATTACTTCTGACAATTTCTGCGCTCGTCATCGGCAGTGGTCTCCTCATTTCTCTTCTGGTTATACATCGTTACAGCCAGAGTCTTCGAGAATCCGCCATTGCCCAGGGCGAATATCACGCCCAATCATTGGCTTTCGAAGCCACGGATAAAATACTTATCAACGATCTGGTCGCCCTGCAGAAATTGTTGAACTACAATCTGGAGAACCATCCGGCCATCGCGTATCTCATGATTTCAAGAGACGATCAGGTGTTGGCGCATACCTTTACAGATGGGGTTCCCATTGCACTAATCAGCGCCAATACCATAGAAAATGGCGAACAGCGAAATTTTCAGCGAATCAGATCTATATCCGGCCAATATTTTCTTGATATCGCCTGGCCAATTTTCTCCGGCAAAGCCGGTGTTTTGCGTTTGGGGCTTTCTGAAAAACCGATCGAGTCTCAAATTAAAAAATTG
>CAMYNZ010000194.1 GCA_947259865.1 uncultured Desulfobacterales bacterium
TGGGGAATAAATAGGGAAGAAATTTGTTATTTTAATAGCCACTCCCAAACCGGTACAATCTCAAGTGTTTTTTCCCCAACACGCTCAACCTGTTTATGTGAATCCGTTAATATGATTCCTTTATTAATCTTCAGTTCACGCAATCCTGATAACAGAGCTTTTTTTTCACGGCTAAAAGTATCGATCTGACTCAAATCATGGCAGACTTGAATCAAATGCCATTTTCTGTTTTTTTTAATCAGGAAATCGACCTCGTGTCCTCTGACAGATTTATAGTAGAAGATGGGATATCCCCTTCTTCTTAACTCCAAGAAAACCAGATTTTCTAAAAGCCGCCCTTTGTTCTCTGAAAATTTGAAGGTAAGATAATTGTGCAACCCCACATCGATTAAATAAAACTTTTTGGGATTCACCTGCCTTTTTCTGACTGATTCGGAAAACAGTTCCACAAAAAAACCAAAGAATGAGTCTTGAATGTATCTGGCAAAGTAGCTCAAGGTGGTACGTGAAACATTTATTCCTCTGGATTTAAAGTCATTCTCAATCTTTGAAAAGCTGATTGACGATGAAATGTTCATCATTAATGTGCTTAACCATTGCTTTAATAGATTTGTATTTTTAATATGGTACCGGTCCACCAGATCCTTGTAAAAAATGGTGTTGTAATAGTCCTGAAGTATACGGCTTTTGGTCGATTTATCTTCAACAAAGGTGACCTCAGGATAGCCTCCGGAAAAAAAATATTCTTCATATAGTTGCTTTATTCGATGTCTCGTTTTCCCATACAGCAGATTTTTCTGCGCTTTTATTCCCCTGGCGATGATGAACTCCTTAAACGAGAATGGAAATACTTCATAGGTCAGGGTTCTTCCTCTCAATGCAGTTGCAATTTCACGACCCAACAAACTCGAATTCGAGCCTGTGATAAAGATAGGCAGGCCCCTGTCATTCAGCCTCCTTACATATCTTTCCCAGCCGGATATATTCTGAATTTCATCAAAAAAGATAATTGGGTTGGATTTTTTCTCATACAGTTCAAAATAAGCATCTAAAATGCCCTGGAGATCCTCTCCGCTCATCGGCAGGATGCGCTCGTCTTCAAAATTAATATAGAGAATGTCGGTTATATCGATCTTTTTTTTCATCAACTCTTTCATGATCTGAAAAACAAAATAGGTCTTGCCCGCCCGACGCGGTCCGATAATTGTGATGACCTTGTTAATGCGGGAATCAAGTATCGATAGATCAAACAACCCTTTTCGTTCTATTAGATCGGGAAGAGGTGAATCGTGAAATTCCTTGACGATAATTTTAAAATATTCCTTTTGCATTGAAATGTTCGCCATCCTTTTTGAATTATATATAAAACAAAAAACTATATTTTTGTTTTATATAAAAAACAGATAATTATGTCAAGCTGATTTTTTTATCCCGGATTTTATACAAACTGCAGCACTGGCAGCACTGAGTCGGACCACCATAACTAGCCGATAACTAGAGAAATAAATTTAAAATCAGGCTTAATTTTGAGCTTAAACGGTCGATTTTGATGGAAAAAAGGGGCGTTTAAGGTTGGGATGCCGGAAGAAGGTATTCTCGGCTGCATTATCTGTTAAGCTGTTTTAAGTGAAGCATGGTCGGGGCGCCCAGACTTGTCAGCCTCAGGCTGATTTGAATCGCCGACCCTTTGAATTCCATCATTCTGGTTGTGGGGTTGGTGGTTCTTCCTCACTTTACCAGGTCGCTTGTCATGTCCGCTATTCATTAATGTGGTGCATTTTGAATTTGAATTCACCTTTCTTTTCTCTTCATTGAATTGTCTTATCCCTATGTAGCTCGCTGATAATCGCATAAAATCATAGACGTCTTTCCTTTGATCAGGTGTAATTAAAAGCATGAATTTTAGGAAAAACTCGAAATAATCCACGAATAAGGCTATAATTGATCTAGAAAAACAACCATGGAAAAGGAGCGTTTCGATTTAATAAAACAAGCGACAGCCTCTATCCTTTATTAACCGTTCAGGAAACGCCCCGTCACATCTTGACCCTGCCCAAAGGATTAATTGAAGTCTCGAGCTTATATGAGCAACATTCCATGAAGTATGGTCGCCAGGGGATAGGGACTTCAGATTAAAGTTTTTGATAAGTTGGACAATGAGTATAAATATGAGTTTGCCCTGATGCATGCCCGAATCTAAATGCAATTCCTGATTCTATTCCCGAAAAACTCCGGGGCTCCTTTTTTAGAAGGCTAATTTCTGAAATAGGAGATAAAAAGGAGGAATGAACGCAAATGAAAAAGATTCTATATTTTTTATTCTTAGGTCTCTGTATGGCGTCGGTCAGTTATGGTACTGAGCAGGAGTCATCAGTCAAGACAAGAATGATAGTAGTCGACAGCTATCACAAGGAGTATCAATGGTCGCAACATATCAATAAGGGGCTTTGCGCAGCATTACTCAAGCTTGGATATTTAGACAACAATGACCAGGTTACCGCCTTTAATCAGAAGGATTATTCAGAGAGTGCAAGGGTTGTTATCAAACGGCTCTGGATGGACACGAAAAGAAAAAAAACAAAAGAGGAATTGGCGGAATCGACCTTTAAAATAACTCAAATTATAAAGAAGTTTAAGCCCGATCTGATCTTCCTCGGCGATGACAACGCTGCTAATTATATCGGCAACCAATTTCTGGATACAGACATTCCCATTGTCTTCTGGGGAGTAAATAATACCCCTGTAAAGTATGGGCTTGTGAATAATGCGGAAAAGCCGGGCCACAATGTGACTGGTGTTTATCAGACCACATATTACAAGGAAAGTTTACAGCTGTTACAAGCCATTGTGCCGCACGTAAAGACCTTTGCTGTGTTGTCCGATGACACCACAACGGGAAGGATCCACAACAAGGCCATACAGCATCTTGACCGAAAAGGGATGCTCCCTCTAAAATTAGTTAAGATTGTGGCCACCAATGACTACGAAGACTGGAAAAAAAAAGCCCTCGAACTCCAGGATAAAGTGGATGCCTTTTTTATTGCCTCATCTAACGGCTTGAAAGATAGCGGTGGTATTACAGTTTCGAATGAGGAGGCTGCGAGATGGTACATTGCTCACATAAAAATTCCAGAGGCTGTAGGCTTCAGATACCGCGTCGAACAAGGCTGGTTATGTGCCGCCGATGATTCAGGATACAATCAGGGATATGAGGCTGTGCTTATTGCTCATGATATTCTGGCTAAAGGTGCCAATCCAGCCCTCTACCCTCCTCGCACGCCTAAACGCGGGCCATTGATGGTTAATAAACAACGGGCCAAAATGCTTGGGATCACGCTGACAAAAAATATGGGCATTGAGGAATATATAGAAACAGCATCCGCCTTAAAGCAACAAAAACCGAAAAAAAAGAAAATAATGGTAGTGGACAGCTATCATAAAGGGTTTTTCATATCCGTTGAGACCTCTAAGGGCTTTTGTGCCGCTATGCACAAGCTTGGATATTTCGACAACAGGGATCAGATAGCCGAATACATCAAGGATGATTATGTGGAAACATCAGGGGCCATTATTAAAAAGTTGTGGATGGATACAAAAAGAAAAACCAAAAAATTAGAAATAGAATCAATCAGTATAGAAGTATACAGTAGAGTCAAAGACTTTCACCCCGATTTGCTATTTCTAGGAGAAGACAATGCGGCCAGATATATCGGCTCCAAGTTCCTCGATTCCAACATCAAGATAGTTTTCTGGGGAGTTAACAATACTCCGGTAAAATATGGCCTGGTGGATAGTATGGATAAACCAGGCCACAATGTGACCGGGGTGTATCAACCCGGGTACTATGTTGAAGGTTTGAAGCTGTTAAAAATTTTGGTTCCAGGTATAAAAACATTTGCTGTGTTATCAGATGCGACCCCAAGTGGAAGGTCGCATGCTAAAAAAATCCAATTTTTTTCTCGTAAAGGATCACTTCCAGTCAAATTATTCGAAACCGTAGTGACAAACGACTACGAGTTATGGAAAAAAAAGGCACTGGAACTTCAAGCCAATGTGGATGCCTTTTTTTTAGCCCAGTATTCTGGTTTGAAAGACGCAAATGGGATACGTGTATCGAATACAGATGTCGAAAAATGGTACCTCACGCATATAAAAATTCCCGAAGCCGTGGGATTTAAATCTCTTGTTGAACATGGGATGTTATGTGCAGCCGATGATTCTTCTTACAATCAGGGGTATGAAGCAGCCTTCATGGCTCATGATATTATCGCCAATGGAGCAAATCCAGCCACTCAACCTCCACGCGCACCAAAGCGCGGACCGTTTATCGTAAACAGGCAAAGAGCCAAAATGCTTGAAATCACACTCGATGAAATCATGGGATTCGAAGTATATATTGAGGAAGCGTCTGCATTGAAAGCAGGGTAGAATGAAAAGAGGTGAAAGCAAAGGACTTTCTATCTTCACCAGATTATTGATCGCCCTTTTAGGAGTGGTGCTTTGCACCAGCGTCATATTGACAGTAGTGTTTTATGTGTTCAGCAGGAATTCACTGGAAAGACAATCTAAAGAACTCATAACCCAACAGTTTGAGGCGATAAGGCATCATTTCAGGTACGATCTCAAAGATGATATCATTAGAGAGCTGCAGGTTTTAGCTTCCAATCCGGTTTTAAACGAATTCATGATGTCTTCACAACTTGATGCCGAGATCCATGCAAGGGCAGCAGAAAGATTGTTCCTAGAATCGATTCAATATTCGAAAAGCTATCGACGAATCCGATTTGTTGATTATTCTGGAAAAGAGAAAATAAGTGTAAACAGAAAGGGCCGCATCAAAAAATATCATGATATAAGCGGAAACCAATTATTTTCAGAAATTGAATCGGGCGATCCTAACAGTATTTATGTAAAGAGCCCTTTTGTGGACAAAGCTGGAAACGTATTATTTTTAATAGGGATTCACAAGAGTGATCCAGATATCGGAGAATTCGGCGGGGCTGTGATAATAGATTTCAGTCTGAAAGATTTCCTCGAATATCTAGATAAAATATTAATTTTTAACGAAAATCCAACCTGGGTATTTACTCCCCAGGGTAAGATTCTGAAACAGCCCTTAAAGGGAAGGGCCTTTTTTGATCCCCAAGTATTTTTTACTCAGGAATTTCAAAAACACCCTGTACTCAGGACATACAAAGAGGGTGTGCTGATCTATCAGGATTTTTTTATTACCCCAGGCAACCCCCTGATTAGGTGCTCCATCAGCATACCTTCTTTCCTATTATTCGAAGATATCGCCTCAATACTAAAATTTCTCGGCCTTGTCTTTCTACTCCTAATGATAACAATATCTGCACTTGCCTTTTATCTGGCCCGCTACCTCTCCCTGCCTATCGTAGAATTGGCGGATGCTTCTGCCATGCTAGCAAAAGGTGATCTCTCGACCCAGGTATCCATCAGAACAACCGGTGAGGTCCAAACCCTGATTGACGGTTTTAATCAAATGGCCAGGGATTTAGAAAAGACCACGGTTTCAAAAGAATATGTGGACAACATTATCAACAGTATGAGTAATGCAATAATCGTCGCTTCACCGGAGGGGAAAATTATCAGAATAAATCCCGCGACCACCACGCTTCTGAGTTATCAAGAAGCAGAATTGATTAACCAATCGATTGAAATGGTTATTGATGACGGGCACCCCCAAAAGAGTTCTTTACAAAATGATGTCTTGAAAGAAGATTCTATCCAAAATGTTAAAAGTGCTTTCGTTGCAAAGGACGGAAGAATCATACCGGTGCTTCTTTCAGTTTCGGTTTTAAGGGATTTTGATGAAACCGTTAAAGGCATCGTATGTGAAGTACAGAATCTCACACAACAGAATCGGGTGGCGAAAGAGAAAAGATTGCTGGAAGTTAAGCTCCAAAGGGCCCAGAAGATGGAGGCTATCGGAACCCTCGCAGGAGGCGTTGCTCACGATTTAAACAATATATTGTCTGGCATTGTAAGTTACCCTGAGTTGTTATTGATGGATATTCCCAATGACAGTCCCTTAAGAGACCCTATTTTGACAATTAAAGAATCAGGGGAAAAAGCTGCCACGATAGTTCAGGACTTGCTGACTTTGGCCAGAAGAGGCGTTTCTATAAAAGAGATAGTGGATATGAATCAGATTGTTTCTGACTATTTGAAAAGCCTTGAGCACAAAAAATTGATAACATATCATCCAAAAATTCGGATTAAAACCAGCCCAGATTCAAACCTATTAAATGCCTTGGGCTCTCCGGTTCATTTATCCAAAACCGTCATGAATTTGATTTCAAATTCAGCCGAAGCCATGCCAGATGGCGGAGAAATTTTAATATCAACTCAAAACCGATATATAGACAAACCCATAAGCGGTTATGACGACATTGAAGAAGGGGATTACATCTCTCTTTCAGTTTCTGATACAGGTATAGGTATATCTCCCATTGATATAAACCGAATTTTTGAACCCTTTTATACCAAAAAAGTGATGGGAAGAAGTGGCACAGGATTGGGAATGGCTGTTGTCTGGGGAACAGTAAAAGACCATAAAGGTTATATTGATGTTCAGAGTGTCGAAGAAAGGGGAACTACTTTCACGCTCTATTTCCCAGTCACAAGACAGGCGTTGGCCCAAGCTGACACGCCAGTGTTACTGGAAAACTACACTGGCAATGGAGAGACAATTTTGATCGTAGATGATGTTGAAGTGCAAAGGAATATAGCTTTGAATATCTTGAAGAAATTGGGCTATTCCGTCACATCGGTTTCAAGCGGTGAACAGGCTGTTGATTATCTGAAAAAAAATTCAGTTGATTTGTTGGTTTTGGATATGATTATGGATCCTGGAATTGATGGGCTTGAAACGTATAAAAGAATTCTCGAAATACACCCCTTTCAGAAAGCAATCATCGCCAGCGGTTTTTCCGAAACAGAACGTGTTAAAGAGGCTCAAAGATTGGGGGCCGGGGTTTATTTAAAAAAGCCATATCTGATAGAATCAGTCGCAGTAGCCGCCAAAACCGAAATAGATAAGGTAAAGCCCTCTGTGCCAATGAAGTGAGACATTTACTCCTTAAAAAATTAGTGTAGGGCGGGTAGGAGGATCACCTAT
>CAMYNZ010000195.1 GCA_947259865.1 uncultured Desulfobacterales bacterium
CGCCGCTAGCAGGCGGGGTATGTAAAAGGGATTATTCTTTTATATTCCCCCTCACCCCCGCCCGCCTCGCCTTGCTCGCATGGCGGGCAGGCTAACCCTCTCCCTCAGGGAGAGGGAATTGGCGGAAACTCCACCGCAAGCGGATGGGGTACAAAAACAATTTTAATAAAAAGGATAATTATGGAGCAAACAGCAACCGCACCTGTGCATGTATTCAAACCCGAGGTCGCCAATCCCCTGGTGCAGGAAGTGATGGAACGCTCGGGGCAGCCCCTGGTGGCCTGTTATCAGTGCCGACGTTGCGCGGCCGGCTGCCCGGTGGGTGAAGAAACCGGTTATATCACGCCGGATCGGTTGATCAGAATCATCAACCTGGGCGACCGGGAAAAAGCCCTCAGCAATGCGTTGGTCTGGCAATGCGTATCCTGTTATACCTGCGGCACACGCTGCCCGAACGAGATTATGACCGGCAGGATTACCGAGACCTTAAAGAAAATGGCCAAAGAAGCCCATGTAGCACCGCTGAAACCCAAAGTGGCCTTTTTCCATGATACTTTCGTGAGATCGGGTTTGCGCTGGGGACGTCTTAACGAAGGCGAGTTCATCAGTCATTATGAGTTCAAAAACTTTTTGAAGGATCTTTCACGCTTCAGTTTTAAATCCATTTATAACGAGATCGTGAGCCAGACCAAGCTGGCTTTATCGATGCTGGGCCACAAGCGGCTGCATATCGGCATTCAATCATCCAAGGGACGTAAGGAACTCAAACGCCTGTATCGCAGGTCAAAAGCCAAAAAACAATCTTAAAGAGGTTGACCATGGAGATAGCCTATTACCCCGGATGCACTTTGCAACAGTCTTCAGCATTCTATGATGTGCAAAGCCAACGGGTATTCAAAGAACTGGATATCATTTTAAATGAAATCGATGACTGGAATTGCTGCGGGGCGACGTCGGCAGGCAAATATGACGATTTTATGGCCCTCGCCATGCCGGCTAGAAATCTGGGAATTGCCGAACAGGACGGCTACTCGGAGATGGTCATCCCCTGCTCGGCCTGCTACTCGCGAACCCTCGTGGCCCAGAAACGCCTCGAAGACGATTCGGCATTAAAAGAAGAAATAAATACCGAGCTCACCAAAAAGGTTCAGGGCACGATCAAGGTTTCTTCGATCCTGGAAGTACTGCTGACCGCGGTTGAATCCGGCCTGCTGGACGAGAAGGTAACCAAAAAATACAAAAATATAAAACCGGCGTGCTATTACGGCTGTATGCAGACCCGGTTCCCTTATGGTGTTGCGGTCCCGGATGATGTGGAAAATCCCCAGGGCATGGAAACGATTCTAAAAACCATCGGGATCAAAGCCCTGGACTGGAATTACAAGACAGACTGCTGCGGGGCTTCGGCCGCCATCAATGATCATGACACCAGTATCAACCTGATGGCCAAAATCATGAAAGATGCAATCGCCAGGGGTGCCAACTGTTTTGTGGTCAGCTGCCCCATGTGTCAAATGAACCTGGATGTTTACCAGGATGAAATTTGCAAAAAACACGACATCCCGGAACGCTTGCCGGTTTATTTCATTACCGAGCTGGTTGGTCTGGCGATGGGCTTGAGCCCGGAAGAACTGCAGATGGACCGGCATTTTATAGACAGCCTTACACTCGTAAAAGAGCTCGACAAGGAGTTAGAAGCGGCATGAACGAAAAAGAAACTTCCCAAACCCCTAAACGGGGATCCGTTCTGATCGTCGGTGGCGGTATCGGCGGTATGCAGACAGCGCTTGATTTGGCGGAAAGCGGATTCAAAGTCCACATGGTCCAAAAGGATTCGTCCATCGGCGGTACCATGGTTATGCTGGACAAGACCTTCCCCACCGGCGACTGTTCCATGTGTATGATTTCACCTAAAATGGTGGAAGTCGGCCGGCATGAAAACATCGACATCCACACCCTGGCAGAAGTGGTATCTCTCGAAGGGCAACCGGGTAATTTTACAGCCAAGGTGAAAATGCAGCCACGCTTCGTAGACCCGGAAAAATGCACCGGCTGCGGCATCTGTGAACAAAAATGCCCCAAAAAGGTTACCAGTGAATATGAACAGGGCCTGGCCAAGCGCAAAGCCGTCTATTCGCTTTTTCCCCAGGCCGTTCCCAATACGAGGGCCATAGACAAAGATGTTTGTATTTATTTTTTGAAAGGAAAGTGCAAGGCCTGCGAAAAATTCTGTGATGCCGGGGCCATCAATTTTGAGGATAGCGGCAAAGAAATTGACCTAAATGTTGGGGCTGTAATCCTTAGCCCCGGTTTGGATCGCTACAATCCTGAGGTTCGGCAGGAGTTCGGATACGGCCGTTGGCCCAACGTGGTCTCTTCGATCCAGTTTGAAAGAATCCTCTCAGCTTCCGGCCCTTACAAAGGGACGGTTCAACGGCCCGGCGACGGCAAACATCCTGAAAAAGTGGCCTGGATTCAGTGCGTGGGATCCCGCGATCCCCACAACGCCAATCCCTGGTGTTCTTCGGTTTGCTGTATGTATGCCACCAAGCAAGCCATCATTGCCAAGGAGCATGACCAGAAACTCGATCCGACCATATTTTTTATGGAAATGCGGGCCTTTGGCAAAGATTTTGATAAATACGTTGACCGTGCCAAAAACGAGTTCGGTGTTCGTTACCAGCGGGCCATGATCTCGGCTGTGCGCGAGGAAGCCGACACCGGCAACCTGATATTACGATACGCCAAGGAAGACGGAACCCTGGTGGACGAAACCTTCGACATGGTCGTGCTTTCCATCGGTTTTGAACCCCATTCGGATGCTCTCGATTTTGCCAAAATTTTCGACATCGAGCCCAATGAACACCGCTTTGCCAAGACCACCCAGTTCAAACCGGTAGAAACCACCCGCCCCGGAGTATACGTCACCGGAATCTATCAAGGACCCAAAGACATCCCTGAAACCGTGATGCAGGGCAGTGCGGTGGCCGGCAGTGCCATGGCGCTGCTGGGTGATGCCCGCGGTAGCGAGGTGGCGGTCAAGGAATTACCGCCCGAAAAGGAAGTAAAAGATGAGGATGCGCGCATTGGGGTGTTTGTCTGCCATTGCGGCATAAACATCGCCCAGACGGTGGATGTGATGCAGGTGGTTGAGGCATCCAAGGAACAGCCCAATGTGGTGCACGCCGAAAACATGATTTATGCCTGCGCCGTGGACAGCCAGCAAGTCATCAAAGAGGTGGTCAAAGATAAGAATCTGAACCGGGTGGTGGTGGCTTCCTGTACTCCCAGAACCCATGAACCGCTTTTCCAGGACACCATCCGTGATGCCGGTCTCAACAAGTATCTATTTGAACTGGCGGATATTCGTGAGCAGTGTTCCTGGGTTCACATGGGGCAAAACGAAGTGGCCACCGTAAAAGCCATCGAGATCACCAAAATGAACATTGCCAAGGCCAGACTGCTGGAACCGGTGAATACCGATTCGGTGGGTGTCACTCATACAGCCATGGTCATTGGAGGGGGTATAGCGGGTATGACCAACGCGATTGCCCTGGCCAATCAGGGTTATGACACTCATATCATCGAAAAGGACAGCAAGCTGGGCGGTCTGGTCAATAATCTGCACCGGACCCTGGATGGCAGTGATGTTCAAACATTTGTGAAAGAAACCGTTGCAGAAGTCGAGGCCAATTCTAAAATCAGTGTCCATCTGAATGCCGAAGTGAAAAAAACCGACGGTTTTGTAGGCAATTTCAAAACCACCCTGACCAATGATGACAGTTTTGAACACGGGGTTATCGTTATCGCCACCGGCGGTATTGAATATGAACCCAGCGAATATGCATTTGGCGACAGCGACCGGGTCATCACCCAACGGGATCTGGAAAAACGTCTGGAAAATGAGACCCCCACATCCGGCGATCGATATGTCATGATTCAATGTGTGGGATCGCGCGAAGAACCCAATAATTATTGCTCTCGCATCTGCTGTCAAGATGCCATTAAAAACGCGATCGCCATCAAAGAAAAAGCCCCGGGCGCGCAGGTTACCATCCTTTACCGCGACATCCGCACTTACGGTTTGCGAGAGGATTATTATGAGAAAGCCCGGAATCTGGGAGTCCTGTTTGTGCGCTTTGAGCCCGACAACAAACCCGAGGTTAAAGTCGCCGGCGATACTCTCCGCATTCAGACCTTCGATTATATGCTCGACCAGCCGCTTGTCCTGGAGGCCGACACTGTCGTGCTTTCCACCGGGTTAAGACCCCACCCGAGCACCGAAAAGGTCGGCGCGATGTACAAGGTCACCCGAAATTCGGATGGATATTTTCTGGAGGCCCATGTCAAGCTGCGACCGGTGGATTTTCCCAGCGAAGGCATTTTTGTGGCCGGTCTGGCACATGCACCCAAAAATCTGGATGAGACCATCGGTCAGGCCCTGGCCGCGGCCGGCCGGGCCGGGGTATTGCTCTCAAAAGAAAAACTCAGTGTTTCCGGCATCATTTCCAAACACAACCGGGATCTGTGCATGTCCTGTCTGAGTTGTTTGAGGGTTTGCCCCTATGATTCGCCTTACATCGATGAGGAAGGTAAGATTGCCCACAATGAGGTCAAATGCATGGGTTGCGGAATCTGTGCCGGAATCTGCCCCATGAAAGCCTTCCAGGTCAACAACTTCAGGGATGACCAGATCCTGGCCATGATCGACAGTTATACGGAAGATAATGTGTCTTAGCAGGAGATAAGGAGAATGTTAGAAAAAGCGGAAGTCCAGGAAGAAAAACCTTCTGTTGAAAAGCCGCAAGAAATCCCGGAGGGCTGGGAAGCCAAAATACTGGCCTTTGCCTGTCATTATTGCGCTTTTGCAGCTGCGGATCTCGCCGGTGTCATGAGGCTTTCATATCCGCCAAATGTCAAGATCATTCGTCTGCCCTGCACGGGCAAGCTGGATCACATGCACGCTTTGCAGGCCTTTCAACGGGGTGTGGACGGCGTGTTCGTGGCCGGGTGACTTGAAGGTCAGTGCCATTTCCTGGAAGGAAATACAAACGCGCGACAACGGGTCAATCACCTCAAAATCATACTGGAAGAAGTCGGTATTGATCCCGCCCGGATTGAAATGTACAACCTATCGGCGGCCATGGGAGCCAGATGGGCCGAAATTTGCACTGAATTCACCGCAAGGATAAAAACCCTCGGCCCATCACCCGTTTGGTTTGCGTTGCAAAAACAAAGCGGTCAGAAATAACCGGTCTGATGCATCAGGAGGATTTATGATAGTTGCCAAGAGAAAACCCTTTGAAGAAATAAAGGAAATGCTTAAACCCTACAAGAAAGTCCTTAATGTCGGTTGTGGGACCTGTGTTTCCGTGTGTCTGGCCGGCGGCCAGAAAGAAGTTGAGATCTTGAATTCTGAAATTGAAATGGCCAGAAACCTGGAAGACAGCCCCATTGAAATGGGCGGGGTGAGCGTAGAACGTCAGTGTGATCGGGAGTTTTTGGAAGAGCTGGATGCGATGGTCGACGACTATGAAGCGATTTTGTCCATGGCCTGCGGTGTCGGCATCCAATTTTTGGCCGAAAGATTTCCGCAAAAACCGGTATTTCCGGGGGTGGACACCACCGGTCTGGCGGTAAACCAGGCCGTGGGTATTTATGAAGAACGATGCAAATCCTGCGGTCGATGCGTGCTGGCCATGACCGGCGGTATCTGTCCGGTGACCATGTGCGCCAAAGGGCTTTATAATGGACCCTGCGGCGGCACCAACAAAGGCAACTGCGAAATTGACAGCGATCAACCCTGCGCCTGGTATAAGATTCATGAACGCCTGGCGCAGCAAGGCCGGCTGGATTTAATTATGGATTTTACAGATGCTGTGGATTGGACCGATCAGGAGCCCCGGACGCTAATTCAACCCGGTTACGAAAAACCCGAAAAAGCGGAAGAGAACTGATCCGTATTGCGCAAGCTTTTGCAATAATCCTTTATAGCAATGATGGATGAAGAACCTTATCGATAAAGGTGATTACTATGAGCACAGAGTCAAACGGTTTGAAGTCGGGAAGCAACCTTGAAAAAATCTTAAATGCAGGACATTTCGCATTTACCGGTGAGCTGGGTCCGCCCCGGGGCGCCAATTCCGAAGAGGTAACTTCAAAAGCCGCCCATCTAAAAGGCCATGTGGATGCGGTCAACATCACTGACAATCAAACAGCGGTGGTTCGCATGTCGAGTTGGGCCGCCTGTATTTTGTTGATCCAGCAAGGTCTGGAGCCGAACTTTCAGATGGTTTGCCGGGATCGCAACCGGCTTGCCATGCAGGCCGATATACTGGGCGCCTGCGCCCATGGCATTCGCAACATGTTGTGTCTTTCGGGCGACCATCAAAAATTCGGCGACCACCCCCAGGCCAAAGGGGTATTTGACATCGATTCCATGCAACTGATCAGCATGGTAAAACGGATGCGCGATGACGGTCAATTACAGAGCGGTGCTGAATTGGAGGAAGCACCCAAAATTTTCATCGGTGCGGCTGCCAATCCGTTTGCCGACCCGTTCGAGTGGCGGGTCCATCGTCTGGCAAAAAAGATAAATGCCGGGGTTGATTTTATCCAGACCCAATGCATTTACAATATGGAAAAGTTTCGCGAATGGATCAAGCAGGCCAATGACATGGGACTCACGGAAAAGGCCTACATCCTGGCCGGCGTAACACCTATGAAAAGCGTGGGTATGGCCAAATACATGAAAAACAGAGTTCCCGGCATGGATGTACCCGATGAAGTAATAGAACGGCTCCAGGGGGCCGGAAAGGGTAAGGCGGCTGAAGAAGGCATCAAGATGGCCTGCGAGCAAATCGAAGAGTTCAAGGAGATGAAAGGTGTGGCCGGCGTTCACTTGATGGCCATCGAATGGGAGCACAAGGTCCCGGAGATTGCCGAGCGCGCGGGGGTGTTGCCCAGGCCGAAAGTAGACTAAAAGTCACCTTAACAATCCGTCTTAAGCCCAATGGCTGTGTTGCGGGCCAGCGAAAAATGCTCACCAGAAGAAGTGAGCTAAAGTTAAAAGTGAACTAAAGTGACTAAAGTTAATGAATTCTGTCATTTTTATAAAGGATGGAGCAAAGCGACA
>CAMYNZ010000196.1 GCA_947259865.1 uncultured Desulfobacterales bacterium
GTCAAACAGGCTGTCGTTTTTGTGGATTCGCACCATCACCTTTCCAACCGGCAAATACCGCAGAAAGTTGTCCTGACCCCTAAGATGAAAATAATCTTTTTCCAGGAAAAACTCCTGCTCATAATGGTAGAGATAACTCTTGATTGCCCGAATCGTTTTGGTGAGATCGCCTGCAAACTTTTGCCGGTGGCCCCAATTCAGCTTTCTTTGCCACTCGTGTGCCAGTCGCAGCAAAGAATGCTCCTTTTGTATGGGGCCGATAGTCGGAAAACTGTTTTCATCAAAATCCATAAACTGGCTGACATAATTGGGTCCGCCGGCTTTGATACCCGGTCCCAGGGCGGATCTTTTGATACCGCCGAAAGGCTGCCGCAGAGTCACGGCACCGGTGGTTCCCCGGTTGATATACAGATTGCCGGCCTGCACATGATTTTTCCAGTATTTTTGCTCTCGTTTGTCCAGACTTTCCAGACCGGAGGTCAGCCCGTAACCGGTCTGATTGACTATTTCTATGGCCTGTTCAAGATTTTCGACACGCATAACTCCCAGAACCGGTCCAAACAGTTCCGTCATGTGGGTAAAAGATTGGGGTTGTACTCCCCATTTGATACCCGGTGTCCACAAATAGGGATTTTCCTGGATATTTTGGGGTTCCAAAGCCCAGGTCTCCCCGGGCTCCAGGCGGGTTAATCCTCTTTTTAAGGCTGCTCCCGGAGGTTGAATCAGGGGACCCATTTTATTTTCAAAATTCCAGGCCGAACCAACGGTGTAGCTTCTGGCAGCGTCTATCAGTTGCTTTTTAAAAACGGGATCTTCGTATACCTCTTTTTCCAGAATGAGCAAAGAAGTCGCCGAACATTTTTGACCGCAGTTGCTGAAGGCGGAATGGATAACATTTTTTATGGCCTGGTCGCGGTCGGACATGGCCGACACAATGGTGGCGTTTTTTCCGCCGGTTTCAGCGGCCAGAAAAATGGACGGGTTTTGGGCTAACATGGCAAGGCCGGTTTCAGTGCCTCCGGTAAGAATGACAAAGCTCACATCCGGGTGACTGACCAATTTTTGGCCAGCGGCACTGCCCGAACAGGGAAGAAATTGTAATACACGCTTCGAAATACCGGCATTCCAGAAACATTGGCACAGAATCCAGGCCACCAAAACAGCATCCGATGACGGTTTGAAGATAACGGTGTTACCGGCTGCCAGGGAAGCCAAAATCCCGCCACAGGGAATGGCAATCGGAAAATTCCAGGGGGAAACCACACAGCCGACGCCTTTGCCGCGTGCGGTAATATTTTCGAGCTTCGTAAAGGTTTGGGCGGAAAAAGGATAGTACTCGGCAAAATCGATGGCCTCGGATACCTCGACGTCAGCTTCGGTGAAAACTTTTCCGGTATTGGCCGCTGCCGCTCCGATGAGATCCCCCCTGGCGAACCGCAATTCCATGGCCACCCGTGAGAGAACTTCGTGGCGTTCTTTTAAGCTGGTCTGGCGCCAACGATCAGGATCTGCCTTGGCCACCGCCACGGCCTGATCCACGTCCTGATCGGTAGCCATGGCAAACCGGGCAACACAAATCTTTTCGTTAAATCGGCAAATGTCCAGGCAGTCACGCATGTCACGGTTTAAAAATAAATCCTGACCGTCTATGACCAGCGGAATTTCCAGGGGCGGGTCTTCCGGATTTTTCTTCCATTTATCCCGAATATTTTGCGCCCATTTGCGGTTGGCAGCCAGTGACCAGTCCGTATCCGATTCATTGTTGAATTCGCCTTCGTAAAAAGTCCCCCGTTCTGCCGGAAAAACTTCCCGGTTGCGGTCCTGAATCCGATGGGGCGTGACTGCGGCTTTATCCATTTGTTCAATTGCGGATAAAAATTGATCTTCTAAAAATACCCATGCTTGAGAATCTGTCGTTAGCCCGGGCGCATAACGCAAAAAATTTTCACCAGCCGTATTTTCATCCAGGCGGCGGATCAGATAGGCGATGGCATTGATAAATTGCTCCTTTGTGGCAACCGGTGCATAAAGCAAAACATCCCCGGCCATTTCCGACAGTGCCCGGCGCACATGGTCTGCCATACCCTCCAGCATTTCAAAATAAAAATATTCGGTCACGTTGTTCTGCCGGCCCAGTTCATAGGCAAATGCCAGATCAAACAGGTTATGCGATGCTATCCCGAGATGGACGGCACGGATATTTTGGGGTTCCATGCCGAAATTCACCATGCGCTTGTAATTTGCGTCCACATCCAACTTGTTGTCATAGGGTGCCAGGGGCCAGTTATAGGTGGCAGCCTCCACCTGCTCCATTTCCATGTTGGCGCCTTTAACGATACGCAGTTTTATCGGGCTGCCGCCAGCGGTCACCCGATTTTTAGCCCAGGCCGTCAGTTCCTTTTGGATGGCATATGAATCCGGTAAATAAGCCTGCAGCACAATCCCGGCCGAATAACGTTTAAATTCCTTGCGGTCCAATGTGCGACAGAAGGCCTGGTAAGTGATTTCCAGATCACGGTATTCCTCCATATCCAGATTGACGAATTTCGGCACCCGGGTTCCGTCACGGCGTTGGAAATAATGGGCTGAAGCGGCGCGATAAAGCTGTGATAATCTCTCTATCAGGATGTTGACGGTATGTTCGAAAGCCAGCGCCTGAATCTGAGAATAAATAGTTGATATTTTGACCGAGATGTATTCGATCTCGGGATCTTTTAAATCTTCGAGATAGGTGTGCATTCGTCCCCGGGCCTCTTCTTCTCCTAATACGGCCTCGCCCAGATGATTGATATTCATCCGTATGTTCTGTTTTTTACGTTTTTGCAAATGCGCGTGCAGCACCTCCGGTTCGCCGGGAATAATGGCACGGCTGCTGTCCTGGCGCATCTTGTCGATCATTTTTGGCACCGACAGGGTTGGAAAATGCCGGCCCAGTCCCAGAAACATCTGCACCAGCAGCTTGTCAACTCTCGAAAAGAAATCCGGAACGCCGAACTCCCGCAGCAGATTGTTTACCTGATTGGCAACCCGGGCAGGGTCACGGGAGCGGAAACTTTGGTCAATCAGTTTGGTTAATATCACTTTGTCGATAGAATGGGTCAACAGGCGCTTGAGCTGATCCTGAATGCCTTTTTCCTCGGAAGTTAATAACTCATTGGCCCGTGTCTGCCAGCGTTCGGCAATAACAACCGCGTCTTTGGCTATCTTATTTATACCGTGTGTATTCATGCAAAGCTCCGTGAATGTAAACCTAAGTATTGTGGATTAAAGGTCAATGGACGGTTTATACGTAGTTTATTGGATTTCCGGGCGTCTTTTTGTTGTCGCCGTGCTCTATTTTTTATATAATGGTTGAAGCGCTGAACGTGGTTTTGCGCCAATAAGCAGGCCTGGTCCGCATGTCCTTGTGCCACTGCGTTGACAATAGCGTAACTATCTGTTTAAATAGTCTAAACATTTAAACATATATCGGTTACACCTTCAATACATCATAATTGAACGATGAATCTGCATGATTGGACACCGAATTACCAAACATCCAATCCTCGAAGTACCCAAGAAAAAAAAGGTGACCTTTAAGTGGAATGGCAAATCGCTGTTTGGCTATGAAGGCGAAATGATTTCCACTGCTTTGATCGCAAATGGCATCCAAATTTTCGGTCACCACCCTAAGGACAAAAGCCCCCAGGGAATATTCTGCGCCAATGGTCAGTGCTCCCAGTGTCTGGTTACAGCCCACGGACGCCTCGTCAAATCCTGTATGACACCCCTTCGGGATAAAATGAAGATTCAAAGCGTTGAGGGGCTTCCCGGCCTGCCGCCAGCCGATAAACCCGTTTCAATTTCAGCGATTCCCACCAAGGATATCGATGTTATGATTTTAGGTGGAGGGCCTGCGGGCCTGTCCGCTGCCATCGAACTCGGTAAACTGGGAATTAAAACAATCCTAATAGATGATAAAGACCGGTTGGGAGGAAAACTGGTTCTTCAGACCCACAAATTTTTCGGTTCTGTAGAGGATTCCTATGCCGGCACTCGCGGATTTGAGATTGCAAACATCCTTGAAGCGGAATTGCGGCAGCTCGAATCGGTTGATATCTGGCTCAACAGCACCGCCGTGGGGGTGTTTTCGGATGGCATCGTGGGTGTTGTAAAAGAAAATAGATATCGACTGATTCGACCCCGCAAACTTTTGGTTGCAACAGGAGCAAGGGAGAAGATGCTTTCTTTCCCCGGTAATACCCTGCCCGGGGTATACGGTGCTGGTGCTTTCCAGACTCTTGTAAACCGGGATCTGGTTAAATCTTCTCAACGGGTACTGATCGTTGGCGGCGGTAACGTCGGGCTCATAGGCGGCTACCACGCCATTCAAGCAGGTATTGAGGTGGCTGCCCTGATTGAAGCCCTGCCGGCGGTCAGCGGGTATAAAATTCATGCCGACAAACTCATCCGACTGGGAGTCCCTGTATACACAAGCCACACGATTTTGGCTGCTCACGGAACGGAGAAGGTGGAATCGGCCACTATTGCCAAATTGGACAACGATTGGAAACCCATACCGGGAACTGAAAAATCCTACCCGGTGGATACGGTTTTAATCGCGGTAGGACTTGCTGAAGTAAATGAATTTTATCTGAAAGCAAAACAATGGGAAATGGATGTGTTCGCAGCCGGTGATGCACAGGAAATCGCCGAGGCCTCCGCGGCCATGTTCACAGGAAAAATTGAGAGCTTCAGGATTGCGAGAGCGCTTGGAATGGCTATCGGCGAAATTCCTGCCGAGTGGGACGAGAAGGCCGCAATTTTGAAATCCAAACCCGGCCCTTCACGAGATATAAAGACACCGGATGCTGAGGATGGTGTGTTCCCGGTATTTCACTGCTACCAGGAAGTACCGTGCAATCCATGCACATCGGCCTGCCCCATCGAGGCCATTCATACCGAAGATGATACGATCACGGGGCTCCCCTATCGGGATGATCACGAAGAATGCACCGGATGCCTGAATTGCGTTGCTATCTGCCCGGGGCTTGCCATTACACTGGTAGATTATAGAAAGGACAAAGATTTTCCGGCGGTGACCTTAGCCTATGAGGTTGGGCGGGAAACGATTGAAGAGGGCCGGCGTGTGGCAATCACCGATAAAGATGGTGCCGTTTTAGGCCACTTTGTGGTCGAAAAAATAAGATCCAGAAAGAAATACCCGGGAACCATCTTGGTCCAGGTTAAAATGGGAAAAAAATGGGCCAAGCGGGCTGCCGGCATCTGGTACCAGGAAAAACAGATTGAACCCTCCAGCATATATGAAAAGGAACCGCTTCCCAGTGAAGCAATCGTGTGCCGTTGCGAGAGGGTAAATGCAGGTGAGATCCGCAAAGCTATCCATGACGGCATCCGCGACCTAAACCAGCTAAAGGCATTGACCCGGGCCGGTATGGGTGCCTGCGGCTCAAAAACCTGTCGGCCGATGATATGGCGGATATTCCAGGAGGAGGGAATTGATCTCGGGGATGTGACCGACAGGATCGACCGGCCTCTTTTTGTGGAGGTCCCCATCGGAACCCTGGCCGGTATCGATGAGGGTAATATCGATGCATAATTATGATGTCATCATCGTAGGGGCCGGTTCCATCGGAGTTCCAACAGCCTGGGCACTCGGCCAAAAAAAGCTGAAAACCCTGGTTGTCGACAAAAGACCTTCTCCCGGCCAGGGTGAGAATAAGCACGCCATTGGGGGTATCCGGGCAACCCATTCTGACGCGGCCAAGATAATCGTCTGCCTCAGATCCCTGGAAATCTTCGCTGGCTGGCAGAAAAAGTTTGGGGATGATATTGAGTGGTTAAAGGGCGGATATACGTTTCCCGTTTATCGTCAAACGGAAAAAAAGCTGCTCAAGTCTTTTTTGCCAATGCAAAAAAAATATGGCCTGAATATCGACTTTGTAGGTCCCAAAAAGATACGAGAAGTGGTTCAGGGAATAAATCCAGAGGGCCTGATCGGGGGCACCTTTTCTCCGGATGACGGATCCGCATCTCCCCTTCTGTCCATCAATGCATTCTACCGGCAGGCTAAAAAAAACGGCGTGGCGTTCAAATTCAAGACAGAAGTTACAAAAATCATCCAAACCAAAGGAGCCGTGACCGGCGTTAAAACGCCCGCCGATACTTACTCGGCACCTGTGGTGATCGATGCCGCCGGTGCCGGCTCCCGGGAACTTTCCCGCTCGATCGGTTGCAGCATTGCAGTAAACCCGGAATCACATGAAGCTGGAATAACTGAACCGGTGCAGCGGTTTTGTTCGACCATGGTGGTGGATCTTCGACCGGAGCCGGGAACCAAGAACTATTATTTCTATCAAAACAAGCACGGACAGGTAATATTCTGTATCACACCTGACCCCCCAATCACCGGCAATGATTACTGCGAAACCGCTGTCTTCCTCCCTCAGGTCTGCGCCAGAATGACCCGTATTTTACCGCGCCTTAAAAACCTTCGCGTACGGCGAGTGTGGAGAGGGTTGTACCCCATGACAAGCGATGGCTATCCACTGGTGGGTTGGAACCGGGATGTAAAAGGTTTGCTGCATGCAGCCGGCATGTGCGGGCAGGGGTTCATGTTGGGTCCGGGACTGGGCGAGGTGGTGGCGCGGATGGTCACCGATAGCTGCACCACGCCGGACAAGATGGCTATTGACAAATTTTCGCTTTATCGGGACCTGAGCTGCACAATGGAAGCCCTCAAATAGACCTGTTCAATCCTAACCCGGACTAGCCGGAACCAAAAAGGTTTTGTTTAAAATTTTTATTGGTACCACAAATAAGCTGGTACTGAATATCGAATACCCGCCTGCCATGCAAAGTACCAAGTGGTGGATTGAAATTACAACCCTAAATGAGCGTAAACAAAATGGAGAATTTATATAAAAAACCTGATTTATTGCATCCGTTAAGCGATATGTAGGCTGTTTACAACGCTTGCATCAGTGAAATATAAATTGTCAAAAAACCACTCCATTTGGTTTACCCTGCGGGAAAGCCACGCCAGAGGCGGGCAAGCCGATGTTTATCCGCCAGCGT
>CAMYNZ010000197.1 GCA_947259865.1 uncultured Desulfobacterales bacterium
GCAGATTCGATCTCCAGGGCCATATCCGCCAGTTTGAATCCGATACCCTGGTGACGGATGACCGGCTTTCCAAAAGCCTCGCGCTCTTTGGCATAGGCCACGGCGAATTCCAGGGCACCGGCGGCGATACCGAGCGCCTGGGCTGCGACACCCAAACGTGAAAAGTCCAGGGTTTTCATAACAATCGGAAAACCCGAGCCAATTTGACCCAGCAAATTGTCTGCCGGAATGCGGCAGTCCTCAAAGATCAGCTCCACGGTTTCCGAGGAGCGAATACCCAGCTTGTCCTCTTCTTTACCCACAACAAATCCAGGAGTACCTTTTTCAACGACAAACACGTCTGCCTTTTTTCGGCCTGATCCATCCGTATCGGTGACCGCATATACCGTTACAATATCGGCCACCCCGCCATTGGTGATAAAATTCTTCTTACCGTTGAGAATATATGAGTCACCGTCTTTGACGGCCCGGCACCGGAGTCTGGCGACATCTGAGCCGGCATCCGGTTCAGTCAATGCAAAGGCCCCGATATGTTCACCGGTGGCCAGCTTTGGCAGGAACCGTTGCTTTTGTTCATCGGTTCCCCCCAGCAATATGGGCAAACACCCCAATTCATGATCAGCAACCAGCAGCCCGCAAGATGCGTCCACCTTGGAAAGCTCCTCCACCGTAATGGCCAGAGCCAGCATGCCGGCGTCTGTACCATCGTATTTTTCGGGAAAATCAATACCGAAAAGTCCGTTTTCACGCAGCAAATCCACCATTTGCCAGTCAAACTTGGCATCAATATCGCGCTGGGTCGCACCGGGCTCAATCTTTTCTTTGGCAAGCCGTCTAACCATATCCTGCAACATACGCTGTTCTTCGGTCAGATCATATTGCATGATAATTCCTCCTCTTTAAATTGACCGTCAACCACCGGAGGGCTGAATGCCTCCGATTTTCTCAATCCACGCTATTGGCCGGGCTAACCATCAGACATTATACCGATTATCAAAGTTGGTTTATGGCCCTTTAGCGCCTGCATGGGTATTTACCGCTGGGGTCCCCGCCCGGCAACAATAATTTGCGGAAACGGACGTTGTTTAGCATAGGACTCGGGATATGTCTACCCAATTGTTGCCTGAATCTTACATCTGGAGGCCTACGAGTCGTGCAAAATGATCGAAGCCACTCCCACCTATTGTTAAACACCCTGGTGTTCACTAGACCCCATCCAATATGAACAGTGGGAGCGGCATCTTGCCGCGATTAACTATCATTTCCCGCAGGATCGCGGGCTAAAGGGGCCCCGCGCTCCTGCCGACAACACTGCTTGGGAGAGATAAAAAGTCGGATTTAATGGTTTCCCTCAAGTAAGAATAGATGGATATATCTTGGATCAAGGTCCTCGGTGATTACCGCTCCATACTCGTTTTCGATCTCGGTAAAAAGATTCTCGAATACATGGCCTAAATTTTCCGCAATTTCGTAATCTTTCAGCGTTGATCGGTCACACAGCCAGTTTAAAAATGATACTTTCATGGCTTGCGATATTTTTTTTGACTTTGTTTCAGCTGGACCGAGTTGATCGAAAAACCCTTTGAACTGGTTCAGGGTAAGCGGGCGGGGGTCTTGGGAGAGCCCGCAAACATGTCGGGCCCAGAGAGTCAGGATCAAATTCTTAAAGGTCAATAACCCATAGGATGAAAGGGGAGCAAGTTTAATGCTCATTAAAGAAAGCAAGTTATCAAATGCAACAATATCATTGAGGATGATTTCAGTTTCGGTGATATCAGAGCTTGAAAAAAATTCACGGTATATTTTTCCGCTTTTATAATTATCGAAGAATAAGGGTCTTTTTATCAAGAGGCCCCCGAGCACCCCCAGCCATGCCTCACCCCAGAAAGTCAACGATAGGCCTTGTCCGGCAAACCAGCAATTCGCAAACCATTTCTCCGCCCGCCATTTCAGTTGTAAGGCCTGTCCGTAACCGACCCTGAACAGATCGGCTAATAAATACCGCTGGATAAAGGCGGCAGAGTATTTTGGGAGATGGCTTTGAGACTTTTCGGAATCCCCGGTCAAGCGCTCAAGGCCAATGCTGACGTATCCACTGGCTTTTTTGACGACTTCCTTTAAGGCGTTTCTGTCCGGTATCGGTCTTTGATCTGCCGCAATTATTTGATTGCACAAACCGGCGAACTCAATCTGAAGGCGCTCTATATCCTCATCGATGCCAATCTGGCTCAACGCCCGGGCAAAAAGATTGTCTTGCTCGAGCATGCGGGTCGAATACTGGGGAACAGGGGTCAACACATGCGGTGAGGATTCGGTTTGATTGGTTTTTGAATCTTGAGTTTTTATATCAGCCGGCTTTAAGGGATGATATATTCGGATGGCTTCTTCAAAAGGAAGAAAACCCTTTTCTGCCAGCCTGACGTTGCGCCGGCGATAGGCTTCTTCTTCGGTCTCAGCCGGGATAATGTTGGCGGCCTCAAGCAAAATTTTTTGATAGGCAATATGGTCGAAATCGGCCAGGCCTGCAATCAATTTGGCGAAAAATTCCCGGTATTGTTCCTTTAGGGTTTCACCGGCTTCTGCGGCCCCAGGGTCATCGGTCAGAGGATAGCTCAGAAGCCTGATATAATAAATATTGTCATGGGTGAAAAAGTCATCACCGAATTCAGAAGGGTCCTGGTCGTGTTCTCTGAGTTTAACCTCAATGTTTTTAAATAAATAATACTCCAATATATCTGGTTTGCGATCGACCAACCAGTTTATACAGCGTTTCGGATCTGCCCTGCTGAGCAAATCAAGCCAGGCGGTAAGCGTTTTGATGCTGATTCGATCCTTATCCCACAATTCCATATCCAACAGATATTCCCATTGTTTGTCAGAAGCCAGGGCTAGAATCGGAAGGGCGTCCTGGCGACCGATATCCTGAATCAAGAGATAAAAATCTTCTTCCGGAAATGAATGCACAAGTGCTGCCGGCTGGGAAACATTTAGAATTCGATCAACAGCCTTTTCGGGGGGCACAGAAAGTATTTCTTTTCTTTCCGCGGCCAGACTGCGAATTCGCTCCAAAATCATTTTTTCTGGCAGATCATCATTCATTGGTATTTTAGACTCTTATTATTTTTTCCAGGTTGCAAATATGATTGAGCCCACAAAAACAGCAGCAATTATCAGTGATATCCCGGTAACCATATTTTTGAACATTAGACTCCCGATACCAAAACAAAGGGCATAAACGACCGCAGACCCTAAAATCCAGTGGATACAGGATCGGATGAATTTGAAGTTCCATCCGATATCAGGATACTTCCGATAAATAGGGCCCCAGAAGGTCGGGAAGGGTTTTACTTTGGCACAAAATTTTTTCAAGTGTTCTTCGGACGTCGGGTTGGTAAGAAAACACACGGTCAGCCAGGAGGCCGTGCAGAGCAATACAACGATAATAAATCGATATTGCCAATCCATGGCGGGGATATTATCCCAGTACCCAATTGCCTTACCGAATTTAGGTGATAAAAGCGTGCTTCCGAGTCCGGATGCCGCCAGAGCTGCTATTTCGGCCCAGGCATTCACCCGCCACCAAAACCATCGGATGACGATAACAATACCATAGCCGGCTGTAAGCATCGACATATAATACCAGGCATCGCTCACCGAATCCAGGTTGTACGCGATTATCACGGCAATTATGAGCATCAGCACCGTGCTGATCTGCGAGGCCCTTACGTAATGTTTTTCGGTGGCATTTTTCATAATGAAACGCCTGTAAATATCATTCACCATGTAGGAAGCCCCGAAATTTATGTGGGTATCAACCGTTGACATGAAAGCAGCCATGAGCGACGCAAGCATCAATCCTAAAAAGCCGGTCGGTAAAAGTTTGACAATTAACATGACATAGCCTGCTTCGGGTGCAGACAATTCCGGATATAAAACCAGGGAAACCATGGCTACAAAAATCATCGGCCAATAGTTAAAACCAAACGCAACGATCGCAAAAAAAATGGTGGCAAATGACGCATGTTTTTCATCTTTGGATGATATTATCCTCTGGGTGATTGCCGGCGGCGGATTCCCCCACCATTTCAAAGTCATGAATACAATGAAGGTCACGAAAAAAGGCGTTCCCGCGGATGGGAAAAAACTAAGTCTTTCAGCCGCGCTCACAGCGCCGTATCTGTTGATTACCTGGCTAACGAGGTTTTCGATACCACCGATCTGAACCCAGGCAAAATAGGCTAAAATAAATGATCCGGTCGAACCAATGATAAATTGCAAAAAATCAGTGGCCGTAATGCCCCATAGACCGGATAAGGTTGTATATATGAGGGTAAAAAGAAGAATTGCGAATAGCAGTAAATTGGGATCGAATCCTGGAACCACAATTTCAGCCACCGTCCAGACCGCTTTAATGATCCATCCCAGGGTAACGGCATTGGCAAAAATGCCGAAATATACGCCCTTGAACCCTCTGAGAAAAGCAGCGGGTCTGCCATCATAGCGGAGTTCTATTAATTCTGCCGTCGTTATAATTTGAGATCGCCGCAACAGGGGAGCGAATATAAAAGCACCCAGCGCCCCGGCCCCACCCAGCGCAAAAGACCACGCATACCAGACTCCCGGTATCCCGTCCTTTGCAATGAGTCCGGTTATTCCCAGCGGCGTATCAATTGCAAAGGCCGAAGCGACCATGGACATGCCTGCCAGCCACCACGGTAAGACGCGACCGGATACAAAGTAATCGTCTACACTTTTTAACGCCCGCTTGGAAAAATATATACCTAGCAGAACACTGAAAATCAGGTAAATGGATATTATGGTCCAGTCGAGTGTTGCCAACCCCATTTTCAACCTAGTTTAACTCTTGCAGTTGGGAAGGGCTCACAACAGAACCATATTTTTTCCTAAGGATCTGGAGCCCTTCTTTTTGCTCCTGCAAGACCTCAAAAAGTTTGGCCGGTATATTGGCTTCTTTTCCATAGGCTTCTATTTGCAAATCTATTCTGGCGATAATATGATCGATGTAAAGAGAGAAATGTCTCACATACAGGTCTTGCGGATATTGCTTGTCGATTTTAGAGCTAAACAAATCCTTCAAGTCTTTATATTTCGGCAAATACCCGATGGGTGTCTCAATCGCCTCGGCCTCCTTATGGGCCCTTCTCTCCAGCCAGGCCATCCAGGCTTTAACATCCCGCTTCTCCCCCAGCAATTTCTGGGACGTTCCTCCCCTGGCGGCATCGGTCAGGAAGTAATTCAATCCGGCCATAATAGGTTGTTTGTCCGGCGCGATTCGGTCACTCCCGAAAAATTGAAACTGGGCCTCCATGTATTCACCCAGGGAACCGGGTATAAATGGGGCATTGGCCCAAGGTTGCCGCCTTACACCGGTCGCGCCGACTTCGGTGGCGGTTGCGGCAGACACGATGCAGGCGCCGATAACAACCCCCCGATCCGGATTTTTGGCTACCCATACCGGTGGCATCGTGTCACTGTCACGACCGCTGTATGTAACGATACGGGTTTCTACGCCGCCGGAATTCTCATTCATTTCCGAATAATTTCCCAGCGCGCTATTGGACAGGGTGCAGCGTGAGTTGGGGTGGGACATGGGTATCTCTTTTCCGTTTTTATCAACCATCCCCCGTTCCCAATGTCCTTGAAAATTTTTGCCTTTTTGGGGCGGCGGATCCTCACCATTGCCGGTCCACTGGGGCACACCGTTTTCATCAATCAAAACGTTGGACCATATCACCTCGGTGCCGGGTTTGCGCAGGCATTCCATCAGTTTGGGATCACCGTCCCAGTTTACATCCGCAACGATGCCGAATATACCGCATTCCGGATTGATGGATCGAATGGAGCCGTCTGCGGCAATCCACATCTGGGCCAGATCATCACCCACAAAGTGATCCCCGGCCATGGCCGTGGTGGTTTTACCGCATCCGCTGGGTGCAGCCCCGGTCATCCAGGTGATGCGATCCCCGGGACCGGCAATGCCGGTTATAAACATATGCTCGGCCGCTTCTTGGCCCTTTTTTTCATAGACCGCTATATCAACCGCAAGGCGGTGATTTCCTTTTTTCATCAATAAGGTATTGCCGGCATAGGTGCAGTTGAAACTATAGGTCGTCTGATGGCTGCGATCCATATAGACCCTGGCATTGGGCAGATCTTCGGGCCGATTCAGCCCTTCACTGTGAATATTGCTAAAAAAATGTCCCAATTGCTCGACCTGACGGTCAAAATCCGAAAATGCGTTGCGATATAGAATTTCAGCGCTATGAAGCACATAGGTGGAGCTCGAAAGCTCCAATGCCGGGTTCGACACCGGAGATCCCACCGGTCCCCGAACATAAAAGCCGACCATCATGATTTTCCCGGCCATGATACCCGTCATTTTTTCCCGGATATCGATCAGGGCCGCATCCCGATAGATCTTGTTGCCCAGAGAGCTGACCAGATCGTTGGGGTTGGCGATATAAAAAGTCCGATCAATGATTCTGCCCTGCTCTTCTTTGAGATCAAAATGGATGGTGTGGCCCTTCATAGGAAGCGGCGCTTCTTCCCCCTTTTGGATGGACAGTTCTCTGATGTACTGTCTATCGGCCTCGGATCCGGTGTTGACAAAAACCTTATCCGGAGCGCACAGCACAATGGCATTCGCGATCTTAAGAATCACGTCCGTGTTTTTTATCTGTTGAATTCTGGTAAGATGCTCCGGATCCATCTTGCTTTCAAAAACCTTCATCGCCGCTTCGTGAGTGGCAATACCTCCCAATTCACTGACAATATCGATGCCTTCTTTTTTACCAAACATGCGGTTTGTCTCCTTCTTTTGTGAATTCGTTTTAACTAACTCAGGGGTCGGGGTATTTTTTTCACGGCAAGATGCCGGGTTGTTGCCTGCCGAGCCCAACAGCGGCAACTGCCTTGCATTTTACGGCCGGCTATTTAAAACTTTCACTCCAACAAGAATCGACGCCGTGTTTTGCCTTTCTCGGCGGCAATCGCCCTCTGCTCATTAGAGCACCGAGGCGATCATCTTGTCGTGAAAAATTCCCC
>CAMYNZ010000198.1 GCA_947259865.1 uncultured Desulfobacterales bacterium
CCTGCTTCAATCTCAAGGTCACTGAGCACCATGTTACTGAGGGCCAGGCCGTTAAAATTTTGAGTTAAAAATGAATTAGATCTCAGAAAATTAACGGTTACACGATCTTCCCCCACATCAACATCATAGGCGCCATAATGCATCACCGGCACATCAGTGCCTGGCGTCACCTGTTCATAGACGCCGCTGTTGACATCTACATCTTCGAAAAAACCGAAACGATGCGATAAATCCACCGCGACCAGAGAAGCCTGACCGAGTCCGGTTGAGCACAAAACGAAAGCAATTGCGATTATTGGGAATGTGATCTTTTTCATAAGATTTTTGCCACCACTAAAGATGGGCCATTAATCCATTTATACTAATTTAAACCACCAATAATGATTAAGCAAGGGTTTGTCAAGACAAATTTAAATTCAGGAGTTATTTTACCCGGTCGAATCTCAAAATTTCATTTCGATAGGATAGAGCGTCGGGTTCTGCAAGTCTCAAATTGTAAACTAAAGTGTCCTAAAAATGGCGCTCCGCGCGGCTGGTCGACGATTTTTCCCTGCAGCACACTGTAAAGGAATCTTGCAGAGGCGCATAAAAAAAGGCAGCACCTTTGCGGTGCTGCCTTTTATTTTGTTTTGATCCTGTTAAAGTTATTTTGTATTTTTTCTTCTGAAAAAAGTAAATCCGACGATTCCGGTTGCAAAAAGAAGCAACGTTGGCGGTATGGGTATCGGGCTGGGTCCAAATTCAAGAAAAGCGGTCAAGCTGGTATCGTTGTCTACGGTTAGACCCTGCCAGTTAAAGCCTACATAATCATCACCGAACATGAGTCGAGAATCATCCCAACCTTTCATATTGGTGTCAACATCAACGCCAAGCAGAATATAACCCGACGCAAAATCAAGATCACTGAGAACCAGGCCGGAATAATCGAAGACACCCGGATTTCCAAACTGATTCGGTTTCAGAAAATCAACGATTACAGAGCTTTGTTCGATGTCAACCTGATAGACGTCATAGTGAAGGGCAATTATATCATCCTTGGTGCTCTCCTCAAGGGTGCCGTCCGCTGCAGTCACCGTGTCACCGCCGCTCGCAGCATCTACGATGGTAAAAAGCGGCGCGCGATGTTGCACAATTATCTGATCATCTATCAAAGACGCCTGAGCGAAACCGCTCAAGCAGAAAACGAATACGATTGCAATTAACTTGCGTGTGATCTTCTTCATAGCTAGCTGTTAGACCCTCCAGCTAGACCTTTGTAAGGAAGCTTGCGCTGAAATAAATCATAGTCTAATCCCCGGAATTTGTCAAGGTAATTAGCCTCTTATGGGTATTATCACCCCGATTACCGATTATGCACAACGAATGGGATTCTTTTCGGCGTTTATTTTGACTATCCCGCAATGTTTTGATATTATTCTAATTTTAAGAAGTCTGCACGGGTCAGTTCCCGGCTAGTATAACTATATTTACATAAATTTCAGTAGCTTGTAATAGAACCACCCCCCAAACACCGGTGACGTTAGAAAGGTTTTCGAAAATGAAAATTAGAGCAAAAATTCCCCGGAACCTTATGGATTCAATGGTTTTCACAGGCTTTGGTCTGGCTGCCTTTTATTGGGTTTGTGAATCGTTTATGTATTTTTTTCTGGCTCCGGAGGCTAACCTGTTTCACCATCTGCTGGGTCCGGATATGTTTGAAACCTGGACGCGTCTGCTGGTTTTATGCATATTTGTTATTTTTGGCTCTCATGTTCAATATAATATCAATAACCGCAAATTAACCTATGAGAAATTGCGAGAGCAGGATGAAAAGTATCGCTCGATCATTGAAAACATTGAAGAAGGGTTATTTGAGGTCGATCTGTCCGGAAATTTTACCTTTTTTAATAACTCGGTGTGCAAAATTACGGGGTATCCCGCCGCGGAATTGTTGGGTATGAACAATCGAGAGTATACCACCCCTTACAATGCCAAAAAGATGTTTAATATCATGAATAAAGTTTACACTACTGCTGAACCTTCCGATGTAACCGACATCGAAATCATCCGAAAAGACGGCACCACCATCACAGTTGAATTGAACGCATACCTGGTGCAAGACCCGGAAGGAAATCCGATTGGATTTCGAGGTGTTGTGAGGGATGTTTCCGAACGTCTGCTGGCTAAAATGGAAAAGAGGAAACTGGAAAATCAGCTGCAGCAGGCCCAAAAAATGGAGGCCATTGGTAACCTGGCCGGTGGTATCGCCCATGATTTCAACAACATCCTTATGGGAATGCAGGGCAACACCTCGTTGATGCTTTTAAATATCGATACCAGCCACCCCCACTATGACAAACTAAAAAGTATCGAAAAATACATCGAAAATGGTGCTGCCCTTACCAAACAGCTGTTAGGTTTTGCCAGAGGGGGGAAATATGAAGTCCGGACAACCGATTTGAATGAACTTATTGGAAAGACGGCGCGAATGTTCGGACGCACCAAAAAAGAGATTAAGACCCACACCAGTCAGCTGCGCGATATTTGGAATGTAGAAGTCGACCAGGGCCAGATCGAACAGGTGCTTTTGAACATTTTCGTTAATGCCTGGCATGCCATGCCCGATGGGGGTGATCTGCATTTAATGACGGAAAATGTGATTATCGATGACGATTTCAACATGCCGTTTAAGGTTGAGGCAGGCAAATATGTTAAAATATCCATAATCGACACCGGGACCGGCATGGACAAGGCCATCCAGCAGCGCGTTTTTGAACCCTTTTTTACAACCAAAGAAATGGGAAGAGGGACAGGACTGGGACTGGCCTCTGCCTACGGGATTGTTAAAAATCACGGCGGTTTTATCGATGTTTTCAGTGAACCGGGTAAGGGGGCTACATTTAGCATCTATCTGCCTGCGTCTGAAAAGGAGGTTATGGAAGAGACCGATGCGGCCGAGATCGTATTGAAAGGTGATGAGACCCTGCTGCTTGTTGATGATGAGGAAATGATCATCGAGGTGGGTGAAGAAATATTGCAGGCCCTGGGATACAAGGTACTACCGGCCGTAAGCGGTAAAGAAGCCCTTAAAATTTATCAAAATAAAAAAGACTCGATCGCTATGGTCATCCTGGACATGATCATGCCCGGTATGGGTGGCGGTGAAACTTATGATAACCTGAAACAGATAAACCCCGACATTAAAGTACTGCTCTCAAGCGGGTACAGCATCAGCGGCCAGGCAGCCGAAATCCTGGAACGTGGCTGTGACGGATTTATCCAGAAACCATTTAAATTGAGGCAGCTGTCCGTAAAAATTAGAGAGATTTTAGATAAAAATTCAGCATCTACCAGATCATCTGGACCGGATCCCGCAGGATCAAATCGTTAGCTGCCGCGGCTGTCTCCGCTGCTTCAGGAAACACGGATTTTAAAGCAATGATATGCCGAAGATTGTCGGCGCTGCGCAGTATTATTCTGGCAAGTGTTCCTTCCTCCATCTCGGCCAGCGACAGCACGTTTTCCCATGTCTGACCGGTTGCCCAGGCATAAACGGCGCTGGCCGGCCTCAAAGACAGCGATTTTACTTCAAAGCCGCGCTGGGCCAGGTGTTTTGCCAGGGGTGCCAATCCCTTTTTGACGTCCATAAAAGCCTTGAAAAGGATTTTGGGTCTAAAGGCCTTTTTGATACCATCATCCGATTCGCGCTCACCCATGAACAATGCAATGATGGCCGCCAGCAGAGCGGGGTCAGTCTGGGGAAAAATGCCCAATCGGAAGCCTTCCGCGATCATGAGGGGCTGGTCGACCCTCAGTTTAGAGGACCAAACACCATCATCGGTCAGCTTGCCATCGGCAGACACAAACCCCCGGTCCTTCAAAAATTGGAGATGCCGCAGAAAATCCTGCCCCAAAAATTGTTGGTCAACACCGGTCTCAATTTGTCGGCCGCCTTTTTTACCAGCATTCGTCTTTAGATAGGCGGCAAAGGATTTATCAAGCAAATCTTGGATTTGATCGGGTGCGTGCGATAACAGCAAGTTTAATACCATCGAAAAATTGATCCGGATCTGGCTGGTGACATCAGTAGCCGGTGAGTTGAGCAGTTTGGCCGTTAACCCCAGATCCATAAATTTACTTGGAACCGCGATAGCAAAGCCTACATGATCCATACCCCGCCTTCCGGCCCTTCCCGTCATCTGGTGCAGCTCGGTGGATGTCAGGGGTTTGAACTCAACACCGTTGAAGCGGTCTGAATTAAAAAATACGACCGTCCGGGCTGGAAAATTTACACCGGCGGCAACCGTTGAGGTAGCGAAAACGGCATCCAAAAGGCCCTCGGTCAACAGATTTTCCAGAACAAGTTTCCATACCGGCAGCTGCCCGCCGTGGTGAGATCCGACAGCCAGATGCTCCAGATGCCAGCGGTGCCGATGTTTGGCAGCATACGGGCTCTGATACAGCAGCTCGTCGATTTTCTGCTTTAACCGTTGTTGACGATGGCCGTTGGGCAGTTGATTTTCGTAACACAGTGTCATGGCGCTATCGCAATCCGCCCTGGACTTGAGAAAGAATATCGCCGGCAAAAGGTGATACTTCTTGAGTACCCGTAAAATATCTCCAAAGGGGGGCAATTTTCCGGGGCGAGCTAAAAAAAGCTTTTTTTTTGCATTTTTATAGTCAACAACTTTTTTGTAGAGTCGGGGTTTGTTTTTGGCACTGCTGAGGGTCATGAGAGGGTAAAGCGTGCCCGAGGGATGAAAAAACAATGGATAAAGCGGCACCGGGCGTTGGGTTTCTTTAACAACCACACATTTACGTGAACGGATGCCGGTCAACCAGCCGGCGATCTGTTTGGCGTTGCCGATGGTTGCTGACAGCAAAAGAAGCGGAATGCGTGATGGCAGGTATATCATGACCTCTTCCCAGACCACGCCCCGGTCTTCATCCCCCAGAAAATGGGCTTCATCCAGAACAACCAAATCCGCCGCCAGGGTTTCCCCCCGATGCATGGCATCATAGAGATGGTTGCGCAATATCTCGGTGGTTCCGACGATGATGGCGTTTCCATTCGAGTCCACCGCGACATTGTTGGTGCCGATCGCTGCATCCCGGTCGCTGCCGCCGATCAGCGTGGAATAGACCAGGATCGGGTCAATGACCAAGGGCTTGGAATCGTCATAGTCCGCAACTCGAAAAGCGACCAGGTGCTGGACAGAATCATCAACACTGGCCTGCATTTGGTAGCCACCGTCAATCTCGTGCCGTCCATCCTCAAGATCCTGGTAAATCAGCGGCTTGTTCAATCTCACTTCTCCGCCACCAATGCGCAAAACCAGGTTGCCTTGATCGTCCAGCTCAGAAGCGTTCGCGCCTTCGAAACTCAATCGAATGACACTGGGATCAGCGCCAGGGGCCACTTCGAAATCGAATTCCAGTTGCCGCTGATTTCCGTAGTAAACGAGATCCAGACCCGGGTAGACATCCTCGTACCTGACGCGAGCAAATCTCGGAATCCCGGTCAGCCATTGTCCCGAATCCTTGCCACGGAAATAGTTGACCGCACCGGGCAGTTCGTCAACACCGGTGAGCGTGGGGGCTTTGTGTCCACCCAAGATCCTGATCCGAAGAACGCTGTCTTCACTGGAAGATTCCACGTTGGCCGCTCGCGGCTCGATGGTTCCAGAGATTCCGGAATTCTCAATACCGGACGTATGCGGCAGATTCAGCACCGCCTCGTTTGCCGTCAGGAACAGCGTATAGCCTGGCGCGCGGGACAGGAATCTCACTTGCTGATCGGTTTGCCCCTGGTTGGGTTCGAAGCTCAGCGGCATCTCGACATATGTATGCCGCATGGTCTGAGCCGTCCCGTCGGATTCCGAGCTTGGCCAGACATTCGCCGTAGCTGGGGAGACAGCGATCGTGGTTAACAGCAAGAGGCCGATCGTGCCGTGGTGAAATTTTCGTGTGGGTATGGAAACTGAGACGCGCCTTAAATCAATCATTTAATTCTCCAGTCGATGACTCTGGGTTTTTGTTGTCATCGCCTGAAGCCAGCACTCTTTTGGCAGTCAACCAACGGGCTCTGGCAGGCGGGAACGCCAATCCCTGCCAACGACATCTGGATCGCGGCGACGGCCATGCAGCATGGCCTGCGAATACTCACCACCGACTCGCACTACCTGAGTATCCAGCAGGTGATCGTCGACTACGTATCCTAAAGCTCCATATGCCGCTCGAGGTCTAGCGGCGAGATGTAGAGCCGGAACTTCTCGTAGTCGGCCAGTTTGGTCTCGAGCAGTTTATTGTGGATGTCTTCACCGACGGTCTCGGTAAGGAGCTTACTGCCCTCGGCGACCTGAATCGCTTCGTAGAGGTCGTGGGGCAGCGATTGCACACCCAGCCGCTCGCGCTCGACGGCCGTCAACTCGTAGAGGTCGAGGGTCATCGGATCTGGACACTCGAGGTTGTTCTCGAGTCCGTGCAGGCCGGCGGCCAGCATGACGGCGAACGCCAGGTAGGGATTGCAGGCCGCATCGGGGAAGCGCAACTCGATGCGGGTAGCTAGCTCCTTTCCGGGTTTGTACATGGGCACGCGAATCATGGCCGAGCGGTTACGCTCCGCCCAGGCGATGTAGACCGGTGCCTCGAAGCCGACCACCAGACGCTTGTAGGAGTTGTACCACTGGTTGGTGACGAAGGCGATCTCACGAGCGTGATCGAGTACGCCCGCCATAAATTGCTTGGCCGACGCCGAGAGGTGGTAGCTATCGGTCTTCGAATAGAAGGCGTTCGTCTTCTCGTCGGTGAACAGCGACAGGTGCGTATGCATGCCGCTGCCGTTCTCGCCGAACAGGGGCTTGGGCATGAACGTGGCGTGCACGCCGTTTCGCCGCGCGATCTCCTTTACCAACCACTTGTAGGTCTGGAGGGCGTCGGCCATGCGTAGGGCTTCCTGGTACTTGAGGTCGATCTCGTGCTGGCTGGGCCCGACCTCATGGTGCATGTACTCCACCGGGATGCCCATGGACTCCAGGGCAAAGACGGTCACCTCGCGGAGGTCATCGCCCAT
>CAMYNZ010000199.1 GCA_947259865.1 uncultured Desulfobacterales bacterium
CGTATAAATGCTTCTATTTCCGGCCGGCCCTTAAATACACCGAAATTTACAAGATAGATCGCAGCATCCCCCGGCGCCGTCAGATCATCACCACCGACCTGCCACAGATTTTTGATTATTTTCACAGCAGATTCCCTTCAAATTCGTTTTTGCCTTGATAGGCTGATCTTTATTCATTATTAACATGAAAGACATTAACTTAATGTGTCGCAATTTCCATATCAAATTGTAAATCATTTGTATTTTAGAAGCTTCAAGATTTATCCAAGGGGTGGAATAGATGATTGATTGAATACCTGATTATATTGTAATTATCTTAGGAGTTTACCATGAAAAGAATTTTTCTGATGTGTGGATTAATCGTTATTATTTTTTCCGTCGGTTCGGGTTTGGGTGCCGATATTCCTCTCAGCGACGCATCGACCGAATGTATTGATTGTCACGAGATGATTCACCCGGGCATCGTTAGTGACTGGAGAAAAAGTCGTCACGCCCGTATCACCACCCGCCAAGCCCTGGCCATCGATAATCTCGCCAAAAGAGTGTCCAATCCGTCGGTACCGGCTGAACTGCAGAATTTTGTGGTCGGCTGCGCCGAATGTCATACCTTAAGGCCCAAAGCCCACGCTGACACCTTCGAACACAACGGTTATGACATTCACGTGGTGGTGAGCCCCAAGGATTGTGCCACCTGCCACTTACAGGAGGATCAGCAGTATTCTAAGAATTTGATGTCTCACGCTTATGCCAATCTTTCCGACAATAAGCTGTATGCTCGCCTGGAACGGAGTATCATCGGAAAATCCCAATTAAGCAAAGGTAAGGTTATTTTCGAGCCGCCGGATGCGGCCGTCAAAGCCGATGCCTGCTATTATTGCCACGGTACAAAGCTCGAAGTCATCGGCACCGAAGTCCGTGATACAGAGTCGGTCGGTGAGCTTGAATTTCCAATAATTAAGGGATGGCCCAACCAGGGTGTTGGCCGCATCAATCTGGACGGCAGTCGGGGTTCCTGCTCAGCCTGCCATACCCGTCATACCTTTTCGATTGCAATGGCCCGAAAGCCCTATACCTGTAAGGAGTGTCATGTCGGTCCCGATGTACCGGCCTTTAAGGTGTATGCAAGCAGCAAACACGGTAATATATTTTCGGCCATGCACGAATCCTGGTCTTTTGAAACCGTGCCCTGGACAATCGGAAAGGATTTTACAGCCCCGACCTGCGCCACCTGTCATGTCAGCCTGCTGGTGAACAATGATCAAGAAGTTATTGTTGAAAGAACCCACCAGATGAACAATCGTCTGCCCTGGCGCATATACGGTCTCATCTACGCCCATCCGCACCCGCAATCACCGGATACCACCATCATACGCAATGAAGCCGGCCAGCCGCTTCCCACCGGTTTAGACCGGCCAGCCGCTTCCCACCGGTTTAGATGGCAAGATGGCCTCAAAATTCCTGATTGATAAAGGTGAAATGGTCGCGCGCACGCAGTCGATGCAGGCGGCCTGTTTAAGCTGCCACGACACGTCCTGGGTAAAAGGGCATTGGGAAAAGTTTGAAAACACCATCCACCAGACCAATGCCGAGACCTTGACGGCCACGCTTATTATGGGAGATATCTGGAAACATGGTTTCGCCGAAGCCCTTGACCGGGGTGGTAATCCTTTCGACGAGGCTGTTGAGAAAAAATGGGCTTCTACCTGGTTGTTTTATGGCAACTCAATTCGGTTTGCCTCAGCCATGGCCGGCGGGGGTGATTATGGTGTGTTTGCCGGCGGTCGTTACCAGTTGTCTCAAACCATCGTAGAGTTAAATGACTGGTTGAATTTGCGCAAGCAATTATTACCCCGTTCAAAGCGCTAAAGTGGTAATTAAAACCTGGCGAACTTCAGCCTGCAGGATCGTGCATTGAGATTTTGGCGCCGTATTTTTTAACCGCAGACCTGCGCAGACATTCGCTGACATTTTGCCCGGCCGACCTGGCCGGACAAAAAAGCAATCGCTTCGCGATCTACTAAATGTATGTGTTGTGAGGCTTCGGGAGTCAGCAGTCAGTTTTAGCCGTGGGATCAGGCCGATTTATTTTTTGCCCGAAGGGCCTAAGTTTTTCCTCTGCCGGGTCGGCAGAGGAAAAGGTCTGCGTGAATCTGCGGTTAATTGATAAAAGAAATTTAAGGAAGTCGTTTATGAAAAAATTCTTGTGTTTGGGTGGACTCAGCTGTTTTCTGGGCATATTCGCAGGGGCCCTGGGATCGCATGCCCTCAAGGACCTGGTTACCCGGATGAACGGGACGGACAATTTCAGTACCGCTACGGATTACATGTTTTACCATGGGTTGGCGCTGATCTTTGTCGCCCTGATGCATGATCGCCATCCGCGGCCGGTTTTTAGATATGTCGGCTGGTTGTTTGTGGGCGGATCCATTTTGTTTCAGGGGAATTTGTTTATGATAAGCCTGGTCGGGGCAAGTCCGCTAAGCTTTCTTACCCCGGTCGGAGGGGTATGCCTGATGGCCGCCTGGCTGCTGTTAGCCGTGGATGCGATCCGGGTTCCTAAATGAAATTTTTATCCACCATACAATACCGCCAGTATGGTTGACTGGCCTTTCTTGGCCGCGATACAGTGCGGGGTCGTTGAAAGGTAATATACGCTGTCTCCCGGTTCGAGTTCAAACCTGTCGTTTCCTATTTTCAACAGGGTCGTGCCGTCCAAAATATAGATAAATTCTTCTCCGTCATGCACGGATATTTCTTCTTCAGGATCTTCTTCCAGTTGGACGAGCATGGCTTCCATGTGGCGACCTTTTACCTCGGGTGCCAGGCTTTTGTACGTGTATAAGTGTTTTTTACCTTTCTGGGAAGTTGATCGAGATACAATCTTCTGTTCATTCTTGCGGGTAACTGAATACAGCTTGTCGCCAACCCCTGAGATTAATCGGCCGAAGGCACTCTCAAGTGCCTTGGATAGTTTAATCATCGTACCCAGTTGGGGCTGCACTTGATTTGACTCGATGTTTGACAGCAACTCTACGCCGAAACCTGTCAATCTCGAAATTTCTTCGAGCGACAACCCCTTTTCTTTTCTTATGGTTTGTATTCGTTTGCCGATTTCCTCAATATCCCTTTCCGGCGATTGAGCAATATCAGCCGTGAGGTCTTCAAAAAAATCGACATTGAAATAAGTTTTTTGTTTTTTTTCTTCCATTTTGATCTCCTTGATATTAAATCAATCTATGATTGGCAAGTATGTCAATGAATGTTCACCGCCCGCTGCGCTCAAGGCGCAGAGTGCGCAGAGGCAATTATTTTTTAGTTTTTCGCTGAGAGGCCGAAAAGCTAAAATCCTCAAGCCCTTGCGGGCATTGATGATTTTGTTCATAATATCAAACGAAGTCTGTTTGATGCTTTTTCTTGCAGCTTTGCTGCTGAGCGGTTTCCCTTTGCCGTCCTCTCAACGGCAAAGGGAAAAGAATGATTCCTCTGCGTTCTCTGCGTCTTTGCGGTGAGACGTATTATAAGGCCCCAATGTGCCTGGCGATCACCACCCGTTGTATCTCCGAAGTTCCTTCCCCGATTTCAAGCAGCTTTTGATCCCGATAAAACCTTTCCACATCGTATTCTTTCATCAAACCATATCCGCCGTGGAGTTGAACCGCATGGTTGGCACAGCGGTACATTACTTCGGAACATAAGAGTTTGGCCATCGCCGCTTCTTTGGAAAAAGGCAAATCGTTGTCCCGCAGCCAACAGGCTTTGTACAGCAAAAGACGGGCAGATTCGATCTCCAGGGCCATATCCGCCAGTTTGAATGCATTTACCTGAAATCGCACAATCGGTCGCCCAAACTGCTCTCTTTCATTACTGTATTTAAGGGCCAGTTCATAACAGCCCTGAGATCCTCCCAGGCCCATGGCTCCAATGGAAAGGCGACCGCCGTCTAAAGTTTGCATCATTTGATAAAACCCCTGGCCTTTGGGGCCCAGCATGCTCTCCTTTGAAACCCGGCAATCCGCGAAATAGAGTTCGCTGGTATTGGATGCACGCCACATCATTTTGTCGTGCATTTCCCGGGCAGTAAAACCGGGTGTCCCGGATTCGACCAGAAAACAGGAAAGCTCGGGCTTGTCGTTGTCCAGTTTTCCGGTGCGGCACATGACGGTTACACCGGCGGTAATATCGGTAGAGGCATTGGTAATAAAGATTTTGCTGCCGTTGATCACCCATTCATTACCGTCCAAAATCGCGGTGGTACTTGCATGACTTGCATCCGAACCGGCATTGGCTTCGGTTAAGCCAAATCCCCAAAGTTGTTCGCCGCTGCATAATTTGGGGAGGTATTTTTGCTTCTGCTCCTCGTTGCCAAAATAATAAATTGGGCCTATTCCCAGAGAATTTTCAGCAGCCACAGTGGCAGCATGGGAACCATCCACTCTGGCAATCTCCTCGGTGGCAATAATGTAGGATAAATAGTCCATTGCCTGACCACCGTATTTTTCAGAAACAAAAACCCCAAAAAGCCCAAGCTCTGCCATTTTTTGCATGGTGTCATAAGAGAATTTCTCTTTTTCGTCCAATTCACGGGCCACCGGTCTGATTTCTTTCTCAGCAAAGCTGCGAACGGAGTCGCGCAGTACTTCATGTTCCGTTGAGAGACTAAAATCCATATTTGCTCCTCATTCGTTTTGATTCCACTGGATAATCCGCATTGAAATTGATTTATTTTATAGGCGCCAGGGACAAAATTGTCAATTCCAAAAGCAGAATGTTCAATGCTTGGGTCCGCCCGGCCAATATGTGATGGATTTTTATAGGGTTTAATATTTTTGCCATTTATTATATAAAGAAAGTAATGGAACACATTATTATCATCGGCGGCGGGGGTACCGGTGCGGCCCTGGCGCACGATTTGACCCTGCGTGGATTTACCGTTACGCTGTTTGAAAAAGGCGAGTTGCTATCCGGTGCAACCGGCAGACATCACGGGTTGCTTCACAGCGGTGCCAGGTATGCGGTTCATGACCCCATTGCCGCTCAAAGGTGTATCCAGGAAAACAGGATTCTGCGAAAAATTGCTCCGGAGGCTCTGGAGCAAAATGGCGGGCTATTTGTTGCCCTAACGGATGACGACCTGGATTACCGAAACTCATTTCTGGCCGGCTGCCGGGCCTGCGGCATCGACGTAAAAAATATCAGTCCGGATCAGGCTCGCGGTCTGGAGCCCGAACTAAGCCCGGACATCAGCGGCGCCATTCAAGTACCGGATGCAAGCATGGATGCCTGGCGGCTACCGCTGCATTTTTTTGCCAGCGCAAAATCAAACGATGCTGCGATTCATTCTTTCTGCGAAGTTGTCAGGATCCTTAAATCGGCCAATGCGGTGACCGGTGTAAGAGTTTGCGATTACAAAACCCATCGGGTATACGATGTAACCGGCGACCTGATTGTAATCACAGCCGGCTCCTGGTCCGGCAAGCTTGCGGCTCTGGCGGGTGTTGAGGTGCCGGTTCAACCCGGCCCCGGGGTTATGGTCGCTATCAAGTCACGCCTGACCAATAGGGTCATCAACCGACTTCATCCGGCCGGGGAAGGCGATATAGTCATACCCCAGCGCGGGCTCTCCATATTGGGAACATCCCTCTGGCTGGCGGATGATCCTGATGCGCTTGATATACCCCAGGATCATGTCCAAAAAATGATAGATTTATGTGCCGAAATGGTACCTGCCGCCCGGGATGTCCCTGTTCATTCTGCCTGGGTCGCCGCCCGACCGCTGATAGCGGATACGGCAACCCGTGATCTGCAGAGCATCAGCCGGGCTTTTGGCTGTTATGATCACCGTGAAAAAGACAATGTGGAAGGATTGATATCGGTTATCGGCGGTAAGGCCACCACCCTCAGGGCCATGGCCGAAAAAACCGCAGATTTGATCTGCCAAAAAATCGGCCGGGATATCCCCTGCCGCACCCGGGAGACCAAATTGTTGCATTACCGTCATTTTTTTAAGTGATTTCAAAGCAATGAGTTCCACCGCAAAGGCGCAAAGGACGCAGAAATTATGAAAGAAAAGAAAGTTACGTTTAAAATCCTGCGCCACAAACCGGCAGTGATCGACCCACCGAAGTATCAGGAGTTCGAGCTGTCCGTGTATAAGAACATGAGCGTTTTGGATTGCCTGGAAAAGATCCGGCTTGAGCAGGCCCCATCTCTGATGTACCGGCATTCGTGTCATCATTCCTCCTGCGGCACCTGTGCCTGCAAGATTAACGGTCAGGAAAAATTGACCTGCATTACAAACGTGTTTGCGCTGGCCAATGAAAAAATAGTCCTGGAGCCGCTGGATGGATTTGAGCAATTAGGGGATCTGGTGTGCGATATGCACCATTTTTACCTGGATATTTCCCCTGGCTGGACCTATTTAAAAACAGCAGACAAGCTTAATTCGTCGGATCTGCGAGATGATATCCAGGCATATACGCGGCTTGAAAACTGTATCGAGTGCGGTGCCTGTGTGTCCGCCTGCCCGGTCGTCTCAAAAAACAGGGACTTCATGGGCCCGGCTGCCCTGGCGGCCATCCATAATGAGATGAAAAAATCACCGCTGAAGAAGACCGATTTGATGACTCTTGCCGGTGGCAAGCGCGGTGAAAGCTGTTGTGAAAGAGCGCTGCTCTGCAGCAGAGTCTGCCCGACGGCTGTCTACCCGGCGCGGCACATTGCCGATCTGAGACGCATGCTGAAAAAATCCAGAGACTGAATTTTGGACCCTCTTCTCCAACTAAAGTGGAGAAGATCCTGAAGTTTGTACTTTTTAATTTTAAAGCCTGAGGTAATAAGATGTATGCCGTCATATTTGAAGTTGAAGTCAAAGCCGAAAGAAAAGAAGAGTATCTGAAAATCGCTTCTGAGCTCAGGAATGAATTGAATGCTATTGATGGATTTATCTCAATAGAAAGATTTCAAAGCCTTGTTAATGAGAAAAAATTGGTATCCCTGTCTTTCTGGGAGTCCGAACAAGCCATCACGGTATGGAGAAACAATTTAAATCACAAAATAGCCCAACAAAAAGGAAGATCCACGCTTTTTTCCGATTACCGGTTGCGGGTGGCCAAGATCGTTCGAGATTATGGGCTAAAAAATAGAGAGCAGGCGCCAAAATAGAAATTCACAAGCAGGCCCAATAATTACGAATAGCACTATTTAGAATTCCATAAATGTTCCCTGTTGAAAACTTCATGGTGGGGCATTTTATCTGCAGACAGCTATGAAACTACTTAGAATCAGATACATTGCGGTATTGCTAATTATGATCCCGGTGTTGGGATGTAGCTCGGATACTTTAAAGCCTGTAGCCAGCACAAATACGACCAATATCATATTATTCATTGGCGATGGTATGGGCAATGCGCATCGAAAGGCCGCCAGGTGGACCGCTGTGGGGGAAACAGGGATGTTGTTTATGGACGATATGGCTACCCACGGTTGGGCTAAAACCGGCGCCGCCGATAACCCGGTAACGGATTCAGCCGCAGCAGCGACCGCCATGTCTACCGGAGTTAAAACAAATAATGGGGTTATCGGTATGGATGCCGACTTCAATATCATTTTTACCATATTGGAAGAAGCCAAGAGTCGGGGCAAAATGGTAGGATTGGTAACAACCACCCAGGTAACCCATGCCACGCCGGCTGCATTTGCCGCCCATGTAAGAAATAGAAAATTGATGACCGCTATTGCCGAACAGATGATGGATGCAGCGGTGGATGTCATTTTAGGAGGCGGTGAAGATGAGTTTCTTCCCGATACGGAAACCGGGTGTTTTCCGGAGGCCGGAGAAAGAAATGATGGCAGGAATCTCATCGACGAGGCCTCCGCACTGGGGTATACATATGTTTGCAAGTTGGCTGATTTTGTTGCGGTTGACCCTGCATCGACGGTTCGATTGCTGGGTCTTTTTGCAGACGAGGGTATGCCACGGCCTTTTTCACCGTCCCTGGCCGAGATGACGCAAAAAGCAATAGATATTCTTTCAAAAAGCAGCCGGGGATTTTTTTTAATGGTGGAAGGAGGCCAGATTGATTGGGCCAGCCATGCCAATGACGCGCACCACGCAATTTCGGATACAATGGAATTGGATGACGCTGTAAAAGTAGCCAGGGACTATGTTCTGGTAGACCAAGATACTCTGGTTATCGTAACTGCTGATCACGAAACGGGCGGTATGAGCGTGTCACTGTCATCCAGCGGCGCGCCCGGAGAAGATGGGCCATTTGGTATGCCGGATGGTAAAGAGTTTTATGTAAACTGGTCCACTAGCAGCCATACGGCACCGGATGTGCCCGTAACGGCTTTGGGGCCATCATCTGAAATGCTAACAGGCTCTTATGAAAATACCTATATATTTGATGTAATGCTAAACGCATTTGACTGA